>CAZVVR010000077.1:0-6488 GCA_964630605.1 uncultured Mageeibacillus sp.
TTTACTACTCCAACAAAAGCTTTTTAGCTTGCTTTAACGATGAAAAAAGAGGGAGAAAGGAGCCTCTCCCCTTTACATCAAAATAGTTATTAATAACTAAAGCATTTCCATAGAAATTTATTAAATTTCATCGAATAATACCGAAATCTTTTCATAAGCGCGCAGTGCTTCTTTCTGCAATTGCTCCTCATTGATACGAGTTAACTCGCCTTGTTTAAAAATGATATCTCCATTAACCATTGTGAAGTCAACTTCTCCGGTATACCCGGCCTTGGGCAAGAAATTCATTAGGTCGTGTAAAGCACCGACAAGTTCTAATTTTTCAATATCTATAGCAAAGAGATCGGCAGCCTGGCCTTGTCCCAGCCAGCCTAATTCCTCGCGTCCCAGCGTGTGAGCTCCATTAACGGTCGCCATTTTTAATAGGTCGTATGGCCTCACTGCGCCACCACGCTCCTTGCTATACCAGGCCTGCATCAAATAAGCTATTCGCAGTGTGTCCAGCATATTGGAACTGTCATTAGTAGAAGATCCGTCACAACCCAACGATATTGTTGTACCTGTTCGCTGAATTGATTTCATATCAAGAATTGGAAAACCGCCTAAAATTGCCGGGGCCGGACAATGCGAAACACCGGAATTATATTTTCCTAATTTAGCAAACTCAGCTTCGCTTAGTTCCCAACAATGAGCAAACCAGACATCATCTCCGATAAAGCCCTGTTCTTCACACCAATCTAAAGTTCGCATGCCATAGCGTTCGACCATGCCTGCATTCTCACCTTCACCCAAATGGGTGTGCAAACGAACACCGTATTTACGGGCTAACTTTGCAGATTCAGAAAAAGTTTCGGGATAAGAATTTATAGGCTGGCAGGGTGCTATGACTATTTGTGTCATGGCGTAACGGTCCCGGTCATGATATTTGTTGATAAGGCGCTCACAGTCTGCCAAAAAGCCATCCGTTGTTTCCAAAATTTCCGGAGGAATCGGACTTCCCTTCTCCATGGGCAGAGTATTGGCAGATCTGCCACCTACATAGCGAACGCCAAGTTTTTCTGCGCCTTCAACCTGCTGATCTATCATGTATACGCCATTGTCTTTGGTATGGTTGTATTGATGATCAAAAGCTGTGGTGCAGCCATGCTTAACTAAGTCAGTCATAGCTGTCAAAGAAGAGTAATACATTATCTCTTCATCTACCTTGGCAAAAATTGGATAAACTCTATCCAGCCATTCCATCACGGTCATGGAAGGATAGTCAATAACCATTCGATTGCGAATAAAAGTCTGGAAAAAATGATGGTGTGTACCGATCAGACCGGGATAGATAACTTTACCGGTACAATCGATTACCTCTGCATCTTCGTCATGCAGATTCAGTCCTATATCCAAAATTTGCGGCGAGTCAATTAGAACGTCACAATTCTTATATACGTTATCATCACTGTCACAAGTGACTATAGCATGGGCATTCTTCAATAAAATTTTTGACATATATCCTCCAAAGCACTGTAGTAAATAATATTTTAAACCTTACATCTACTATAGAGTCAAGCGCTGTACAGTGCTTTGGAGGATTACTTTTTTAACGTGAAGAAACTTTGTTTTCTGCCATTACTCTTCCGGCCTTCTGGACTGCTCGAATAATATGCTCATAAGCACCGCAACGGCAAAAATTACCGGATAATCCCCTCTTTATTTCTTCGCGGCTTGGATAAGGGTTTTTTCGCAAAAGAGCCAGAGCCGAAAGAATCATGCCCGGTGTACAAAAGCCACACTGCACTGCTCCTTCTTCAACAAAAGCCTGTTGCACAGGATGCAGCTCAGTGCCGCTGCTCAGAGCTTCTATTGTTGTAACGCTTTTTCCGTCAACAAGTTCGGCCAGTAAAAGACACGAAGTTGTTGGCTCTCCATCAAGTAAGACAGTACAAGCTCCGCATTCACCGACTTCGCAACCGCGTTTAGTGCCGGTGAGACGAAAGCGTTCTCTTAAGACATCCAGTAGGAGCTCTCCCGGCTCTACCTCGATAGCTACATCTTTTCCATTTAATTCAAATTCTATTTTTTTCATAGTGAACTCCTTGCCTCATTAAAGCTTTCAACTAATACTTTTTTCGCGAGCTGCCTGATAAGATTTATACGATATTCTTTCGAAGCTCGCCAGGATGTGCGCGGATTAGCAGATTCTACTGCTAAATCGGCAACTTCATCCAGCAAGTCATCAGTGAGCTCACTTTCGCCGATTAATCGTTCCTCTGCCATAGGACAGCGCACAGGAGTAGGTCCTGCAGTGCAGTAGGCAAGTGTTGCTTTAGCTATCGATCCATCAGAGTTTAAAGTGATAGTGGCCGCAGATCCCAAAGTAGCAATATCCATTGCTTTACGTGTGGAAAACTTCTTATAAACACCAGCAAATCCGCGTTCGGGAAGGCTGGGGATGATAATATCAATCAGCAACTCATTTGGCTCCAGAACAACACGGCCGGGTCCGGTATAAAATTCCGTGATCGGTACAGTTCTTTCGCCTTGATTACTGCGCAAAACCAACTGTGTATCAAGTGCCATCAGTGGGGCTGCACCGTCTGCTGAAGTGGCACCGTTGCAAATATTGCCACCTATGGTTGCTAAATTTTGTACCTGGGGGCCGCCCATAGCAAGTGCTGCAGTCTTTAAGAGCGGAAGATATTTCTCAATCAAAGGATTAGTTGCCAGCTTGGCATAGGTGATCATTGGTCCAATATGGATACCATCGTCCATTTCCTTGATAAAAGAAAGCTCCTTGAGATCCTGCAAAGACATAAGATGTACACCTTGCATATTTTGGGCACGCATCTTCACAAGAATATCCGTTCCACCCGCAAAAGGCATTATTTCAGAATTATCACTTAGCAGCTCAAGTGCTTGCTCTAAGGATTTAGGACGATCTATTTGTTTTACTCCGTACATATTTCCTCCTTATGCTTTAGCCTTGTTTGCTGAAGCGGATAGCTTAATTCTATCTCTGCGCAAGGCCTTATAAACACGTTCAGGTGTAAGCGGTATCGCACCTACACGAACTCCGGTTGCGTCGTAAACAGCATTATGAATGGCAGCTGCCGGAGCTATATTCGGTGGCTCACCCAAAGCTTTGTTGCCATACGCTGATGTCGGATCTTCTGTTTCTACAAAAAATCCATCCAGGTCCGGAATATCGGCAAATGTTGGTATTTTATAATCCAACATATTGTCGTTGAAAACTTTGCCCGTCTTGGGGTCTATTTTTATTTCTTCCATAGAACCGTAACCATAGCTCATTACCGCCCCACCCAGTAGCTGGCACTCTGCTAATAATGGATTGATCAATTTTCCACAATCCAGTGAGGTCACCAGTTTTTTAACTTCAACTTGGCCGGTTCCCATATCTACTTCAACATCCGCAAAAGCAACGCCGTAAGTTATAACATTCTCATTGGGCGCATGCGAAGCATGGTGGGAAATTGATTCCGGTGTGTATAAATCGTAATAAGATTTAAAAGTAACATCTTTCATATGGCAAAGCATTTCACCTGTTGAGTGGCGATAAATATCTCCGCCTTCTGTAAACAAGTCGGATGCCGGAACTTCGTAATATTTTTCAGCAAGTTGCAATATATGCTCACGGCATTTTATTGCTGCTTTTTTAGTGGCCTGACCGGCAATATATGTCTGTCTGGAAGCATACTCTCCCACATCAAAAGGAGTTAAATCTGTATCACCGTCATAAACGTGTATCCAATCTACGGGAATGCCAAGTTCCTCTGAGGCTATCTGCTGCATAGCGGTAGATGATCCCTGACCACTATCAATACATCCTACGGTTAAAGTTGCAGATGCATCTTCATGCACTGTCACAGTCGCTGAGGACATCTCGGCACTGTATGTGAAAACACAGGAAGCATAGCTGGATAGAGCCATACCGATGCCGCGACGCTTGTTACTGTCAGTATTCTGGTCCGTTTGTCGGAATTCATCATAGCCTATTTTTTTACTGGCCTTTTCAATCAATTCGTCTAAGCCGCATGTATAGTGTTGGAAACCGGTATCACCAATATCGTCACCGAGCTTGTATGAATAGCGTTTGCGATACTCCAGAGGATCAATACCTAAGGTTCTGGCAATGTGGTCAATATGGGCTTCATGGCTGGCAGCATATTGCGGTATACCATAGGCACGCATTGCACCGGCAATCAGGATGTTCGTGTAGGCAGTTACACCCTTGAAACGGTAATTGGGAGACGGGTAAAGTTGCGGGAACTGACCGGCCATACAATTTACTACGCAATGTCCGTGGGAGCTGTATGCTCCCGTATTTTGCACCACTGACATCTCCCTGGCAACAATCTCACCTTCTTGGGTTACAGCAGTTTTATAAGCAAAGGAACCTCCGTGCCTTGTGCGTGTTGAGGATAATTCTTCTTCCCGAGTTAACTCCAGAAGAACCGGTCGATTCGCTTTGAGTGTGAGCAATGCGTTAATCTGCTCGTAAACAGGTTCTTGCTTGCCACCGAAAGCGCCTCCAATCGGCTGTTTTATAATTCTTATCTTGTAATAGGGCAAACCCAAAGCGCGGCTAAGACGCTCACGCAAAATGTTGGGTACCTGGTTTGAAACATAAAATGTCAGCCGCCCCCGGCTATCTATGTCTACTACCGATAGATGAGTTTCAATGGGACAATGAGTCACAATCGGAGTCTCAAAGGTATCTTCAATAACAATTAGCTCAGGATCATCAAATGCACTATCTACATCACCCACTTCATAGCCGGTGCTGTCAGTGACGTTTTTGGTACCTGAATGCAGCTCTACGGCATCCTCTGCCAGTGCTGCTTCTGCTTCCAGATAAAAAGGAAGGATCTCGTACTCAACTTTAATCTTTTCCAGTGCAGCACGGGCAATCTCAAGAGTTTCAGCAGCAACAGCAGCGACCGGTTCGCCAACATAGCGTACCTTAGAATTCAATATATAGGTGTCGCTGGGTGTATCATCTGCCGGATAAGGATGTCCGCAAAGCGTGAAGATAATATCGGGTGCATCTTTATGAGTTACGACTGCAACTACGCCCGGCATAGCTTCTGCTTCACTGGTGTCTATACTTTTTATATTCGCATGTGCATGCGGGCTGCGTAAAAGCGCAGAGTATAGCAAGTGGTCAAAGTGCATATCGGCTACATATTTGGTACGTCCTGTAACCTTGTCAAAAGCGTCAGCTTTATTGACACTTTTACCAACTGTCTTTAATTTAGACATGTTTTGCTCCTTTCAAATAGCAATTATTAACTGTTTAAACCCTCATAAACACGTTGAGGAGTTATAGGTATATCATTTATAGCAACGCCGGTTGCATCGTAGATGGCATTACGGATAGCAACTGCAGGGGCAATACAGGGCGGTTCGCCCATGCTCTTATTGCCATAAGCACTGCTGGGTTCATCTGTTTCAATAAAATGGGCTTTAATATCGGGTAAATCTGCAAAAGACAGAATTTTATAGTCAAGAAGGTTATCGTTCAATACTGCCCCTGTTTCAGGATCAATAATAACTTGCTCAGACATTCCGTAGCCTAAACTCATAATGGTTCCACCGATCAGCTGCCCCATTGCGGCTTGCGGGTTAATCAAACGTCCGCTATCTAAAGAAGCAACTAGTTGTTTTATTTCCACCTGGCCCGTCCCCATGTCTACTTCAACTTCTGCCATGGTACAGCCATAAGTCAAAACGTTGTCTGTAGGATAGTGACTGGCGTCATGGCAAATTGTAGTTGGTTCAGGAATGTTGTACACCATTTTCATTACAACATTTTCCAACTCGTCGACAACTTCTCCCCGGTCAACATCAATTACTGCTGCTTCTTTTATATCAAGGCGCGAACGGTTGATGGTGTATTTTTCTGCAACAAAGTCTAATATCTGATTTTTACAGGCCAGAGCTGCTTTTTTGACAGCATGACCTGACACATACGTTTGCCGCGATGCGAAAGCTCCAACATCAAAAGGACAAATATCCGTGTCACCGCTGATAACCTGGACCCAATCTACGGGTACTCCCAGAGCTTCCGCTGCTATCATCTGCATAGTAGTATCGCTACCCTGGCCAATTTCAGAACTGCCGATAAAAAGACTGGCACTGCCGTCTTCATTAACCATGACGCGGGCACCACTCATTTCAACGCTCCAGGGATAGCAGGATTGCCCGTAACTGCTAAGGGCCATACCCAGACCCCGTCTGATATTTCCCTCACTTTTTGGCTGCGAACGAAAATCCCAATAATTAATCTCTTTTTCACATTTTTCAACAACTTCCGGCAGACCAAAAGTGTTGATTGAAAAATGTTGAATATTAATAGGAGAATCTTTTTTAAACATAACTTTGCGGCGATAATCCAAAGGATCCATGCCCAGTTTTGCCGCCAGATGATCAATATGACTTTCCATGGCAAAGCAGTATTGCGGTATACCATAGGCTCGCAT
>CAZVVR010000078.1:0-6428 GCA_964630605.1 uncultured Mageeibacillus sp.
TATACCCATAGCGTGTACCCCAAGCCTGATTAGTTCGTCATTTTTATTAAATAATCCCACTAATTGGGCCGGCCAAATTTTTGAAACTATAAAACCCAGGGTCACTATTGAAGAAGCAGAAATAATCGACAACACCAGTGTGGACTTCACTCTGTCGTATTTTTTAGCACCATAGTTGTAACCTATTATAGGCTGGGCTCCCTGGCTGATTCCCATGGCCGGCATGATTAAAAATGTAGTTATGCTCATAATAACGCCGATAACAGCAAGCGCCAGGTCGCCACCATAATGGACCAGGTTGCGATTTAAGATTAACTGCTGAATACTCCCTGTCACCTGCAGTATAAAACTGGGAAATCCTACTATCATAATGCCTCTGATTACTGCCGCCTCAAGTTTAAAATTTTCAATACGTATTTTCAGTACGCTGTTTCCGGACAGAAAATGATATAGCACCCAGGTACTCGTTATAAAATAAGAGAGAATCGTTGCTGCAGCGGCTCCTTTAATCCCCCAACTGAATACAAAGATAAAAAGGTAGTCCAATATAATATTCACAACCGACCCTATCAACATTGTATTCATAGCGATCTTAGGCTGTCCTTCAGCTCGGATAAAGTTATTCATGCCGGTACCAAGGGCCAGAAAGGTGCTGCCCATAAGAATAATTCTCATATAATCTTTGGCATATGGCATTACATCCGGACTGGCACCGAACAAAGTTAAAATAGGCTCAAGAAAGATTAAGCCGAAAACAGTCAGGCTGATACCCAGAATCAGAAAAAGCACCAGGGCATTGCCCAAAATTTTCTCCGCCTCGTGACCTCTTTTTTCTCCTAAACGAATGGAGATAAGAGAAGTTGCGCCCATGCCAATTAGCATAATAAAGGCTATAAAAATAGTGACAACAGGAAGACAAACAGTTACACCGGCCAGGCCCAGGTCTCCGACACCACGTCCGACAAAAATACTATCAACAATATTATAGAGAGCATTGACCATCAGTCCTACTATTGCCGGCAAGGAAAACTTTAGTAACAGTCTCGGAATTTTGTCAGATTCCATCTGCCTGGATTTATCCAAATCATTACCCCCTAAAATATGGCTTGAAATTTCATCGTGGGATAACCTACCACAGGCAACTTGCTATTACAAATAAATCTCAAAAACCTGCAATTTTCCCGTCTTTCATTGACTCACCAGATAATTTGAATTAGAATATCTCTGATATCTTGGAAAGGAGATCACACTAATGTTTGTAAATACACAAGCTTGGCCATGGCGACTTTGAGTAGGCTGACAGATTCTGTACAGACCTGCTATTCATTTTTGAATAAACGGAGCCTGTGCTGGTGTAATCTCTAGAATCAAGACACTGCAGAGAGGCAGTGTTTTTTTTATTTTAAACTCCCCTAATGGGCTCCAAAGCAATATATTTTTATCTATTAGGAGGATAACTGAATGAAGACCACACAAACACAAGCAGGATTTTTTGGAGCATACGGCGGACAATTTGTTTCGGAACAAGTCGCCGCTGAATTAAACCGCATCGCACTTTTTTATAATGAAATAAAATCAGATCACATTTTTCAAAAAGAATTAAACAGCTATCTGAAAGATTATTCCGGTCGCGAAACTCCCCTTTATTTTGCCGACGCTTTGACACGAAAGTTGGGCGGGGCAAAAATTTATCTGAAACGGGAAGATTTAAACCACCTGGGTGCTCATAAAATCAACAATGCACTGGGTCAGATTTTGCTGGCCAAGCGGATGGGGAAAACTCGCATTATTGCCGAAACCGGTGCCGGGCAACACGGAGTAGCAACGGCGGCTGTTGCAGCCAAGTTCGGAATGGACTGTGTTGTTTACATGGGCAAAAAAGACTATCAGCGCCAGCAACTAAATGTTTTTCGCATGGAATTAATGGGCACTGAATGCGTAGCGGTAACCAAAGGCGAAGCGGCGCTTTTTGATGCTGTAAACCAGGCTTTTGAAGATCTGACAGAAAATCTGTCCAACACCTTTTACCTGGTAGGTTCTGCTGTCGGCCCCCATCCCTACCCAACCCTTGTACGTGATTTTCAATCTGTAATCTCACAAGAAATAAGAGCTCAGATACTGGAAAAAGAAGGCCGCTTGCCGCATGCAGTTATTGCTTGTGTTGGGGGCGGATCCAACGCCATCGGAGCTTTTCATCATTTTGTGCCTGACGCCGGCGTGCGCCTTATCGGAGTCGAAGCTGCCGGTTTGGGTTTAACCACAGATAAAAATGCAGCAGCCATCGGTGTGGGAGAAGTAAAAATATACCAGGGTATGAAAAGCTACTTTACAACCGACTCCAAGGGACACGTCCGGGCCACTCACTCTGTTTCTGCGGGTCTGGACTACCCGGGAGTTTCACCGGAGCACGCCCATTACCACGACCTTGGACGGGTAGAATTTATGTCGGTAACAGATAAAGAGGCCCTGGACGCTTTTAGCCTGCTGTCGCACACGGAAGGTATTATTCCTGCCCTGGAATCTGCCCACGCACTGGCTTATGCAGCTAAAATAGCTCCTGAAATGGATCAGGATCAAATTATTGTAGTTAACTTATCCGGACGCGGTGACAAGGATGTGCCTCAGGTAATGTCCCTGTTAATTTAATATATGTGACGAAATCTGACCGCTGATTATTTTTGTGAGATAATGTATAGGTGAAAGCAATATTAAAATGAAAATATGAACAACAACAAGGGAGATTAAAAACAATGATTTATTGTGTCACAGGCGCGGCAGGACATCTGGGAAATGTTATCAGCCGTAAACTTGTTGAAAGCGGCCATGAAGTTCGGGCCTTTGTCCTACCGGAGGAAGAGCACATTCCGGAAAAAACGGAAATTCATTTTGGCGATATCCGGGACAAGGAAAGTATCAGACCTTGCTTTGAAAATCTGAATGGCCGGGAATTAGTCGTAATCCACTGTGCAGGTATCGTTTCTATAGCCACCAAATTTGACCAGACCGTCTACGACGTCAATGTAACGGGAACCAAAAACATAGTAGATTTGTGCGGAGAATATGATATAGCAAAATTAATTTACGTTAGCTCAGTTCACGCTATTCCGGAAAAAGAAAAGGGAAAAACAATTACAGAGGTCAAAGAATTTGATCCGGACAAGGTGGTGGGGCTATACGCAAAGACCAAGGCGGAAGCTACGTCTTATGTACTTGCTGCTGCACAAAAGGGATTAAATGCTACTGTGGTCCATCCTTCAGGCATCACCGGACCTTATGACTATGGAAGAGGTCACATAACAACTCTTGTCATTGACTATTACAAACGGAGGCTCACCTCAGGAATCATCGGAGGATATGATTTTGTCGATGTGCGTGATGTTGCCAACGGCATTATTGCAGCCTGTGAAAAAGGCAGAAAAGGTGAGACTTACATTCTGTCCAATCGATATTTCAAAATCAGAGAAATTCTCCGGCTATTACATGAAATAACCGGCAAAAAGAAAATAAGTCATTTTCTGCCGACCTGGTTTGTAAAACTTACAGCTCCCCTGGCCGAATTATATTACAAAATACTAAAGCAGCCTCCCCTCTTTACTACGTATTCTATTTACACCCTTAATTCGAATGCCAGTTTTTCTCATGAAAAAGCCAGTTCAGAATTAGGTTACACGGCGAGAGATATGAAAGTTACACTGTCCGACACCGTCGACTGGCTGAAACAAATCGACAGAATTTAAGCGTGAGCCAAAGCTGTTGTTTTATCTTCTCCAACTTTGGAACGCTGTCTCTTGTGTGAAAATATTTGACATCCGGCAGTTATTGTGACATCCTTAAGCATGTATTCAAGACTAATGTAACATCCTCACACGTTTGCGGATCATTGATCTTTGGTGGTTTCGAAAATCATGTGAGTTTTTATTTTTTGGGTACGAAATATTTTTACAGGAGGTACCCAATGAACACTGGTACAGTCAAATGGTTTAACCCAGAAAAAGGCTTCGGCTTTATTTCTAATGATGATGGCGGCGACGATGTATTTGTACATTTTTCAGCTATCCAGTCCGACGGTTTCAAGTCTTTAAATGAAGGCCAAAAGGTCTCATTTGACGTTGAAACAGATCCTAAAGACAACAACAAGCTCAGAGCAGCCAATGTAAATGTTATTTAATTAGCCCAATCCTAATTAACCTGAACGGGCCGGCCTCAATGCCGGCCCGTTTTTTGTTGTGCTTTTCCCGTCAACAAATTCTGTAATATTTAAATTTTTAATCAAGCTTCATTTTCAGCCTTATGGTCATAGACAAAACTATTCTGATATCTCATACTAAGGCTTAGATAATCTTTTAATTTTATTATGAGCTGAGGAGGAAACTATGGATTTACATCCAGAACCTGGTGGTTGTTGCCACAAACTGAATAAAATTGGATGTAGAGCCATAGCCGCTATTTAAGCGTCATTGGTGGCTCTACTTAAGGAGGGCCATTTATGGAAGAAAAAATTCTCAGCCTGATCGAACAAGGTAAATATTTCGACGCTAGAAATGAAATAAGTAAGTTGAACGTTGTTGATGCAGCTCATCTTTTCGAAAAAGTTGAGCAAAAGCAATTTTTAATGCTGTTCCGATTTTTACCTAAAGATTTTTCTTCTGATGTTTTCACCCATATGTCCAGTGAACTGCAAAAATACCTGATTGACTCATTTACAGATGAAGAAATTATCGGGATTTTTGACGATCTTTATTTTGACGATGCCGTCGACTTTCTGGAAGAAATGCCGGCCAATGTCGTGAAGCGTATCTTGAAAAGCACCAATGAAGAAACACGTATTCTGATCAACCAGTTTCTCAATTACCCGGCAGATTCAGCCGGCAGCCTCATGACGATTGAATATGTTGATCTGAAAAAAGAAATGACTGTCAGTCAGGCGCTACGTTACATCAAGCTAATCGGCATTGATAAAAGAACTATTAATATCTGTTTTGTCATGGACAGCAGCAGAATTTTAGAAGGAAAAGTTTCGCTGAGAAAGTTAATTTTAAGTGATGAAAACGAACTTGTGGCTGACATTATGGAAAAAGACGTGATCTCTGTGAATACTCACGATGACCAGGAAGAGGTCGCCGGCTTGTTCCGTAAATATGATTATTATGTCATGCCGGTTGTAGACATGGAAAACAGACTGGTCGGCATTATCACAGTTGACGATATTTTGGATGTTATTGACCGGGAAGCAACAGAAGACATCCACAAAATGGCTGCTATACAACCGTCTGAAACAGAATATTTAAAAACCAGCAACTGGGCCCTGACCATGCACAGGTTGCCCTGGCTGATGATTTTGATGATCTCGGCTACTTTAACCGGGGCAATAATTCAAAAATATGAAAATGCTCTGGAAACTGTAATTATTCTGACAGCTTTTATTCCCATGCTGATGGATACTGCCGGCAATTCGGGCTCACAAACCTCTTCCCTAATTATCAGAGGGCTGGCCCTGGAACAGATACACACCCAGGATATTTTCAAAGTGATCGGCAAAGAGTTTTCAGTAGGGGCTCTTTCCGGTGCAGTGTTGGCATTATTCAACTTTTTAAGAATTTATTTTATCGGTCAAACTAGTTTTGTCGTTGCTTTGACGGTGTCATTAACCTTGTTTGCTACAGTGGTTCTGGCTAAAATAACCGGCGGGATATTACCGATTGTTGCCAAGAAATTAAATCTTGACCCGGCAGTTATGGCTGCTCCGCTGATTACGACACTGGTGGATGTCGTGGCTTTAGTCATTTACTTTAATCTGGCTACACTTCTTATGAATATATAGCGGTTTCAGGGATTTGTTCCGCTTCTTCCCTGTTGAATAAGTTAAAATAAAGATCCGGACAATTCGGGCAAAAGATTTTCATGCCCAGTGAAAGGAGTCACTCTATGCCTTTTAAGATTATTCAACAGGACATTACCACCATCAAGGCAGATGCAATTGTCAATGCTGCCAATACCAATCTGAAAATGGGCGGCGGAGTTTCCGGAGCCATCTTCCAGGCAGCGGGAGCGGAAGAGCTACAGGCCGCCTGCGATAACCTGGCTCCCATAAAAACCGGCGAAGCTGTCATTACTCCCGGTTTTGATCTGCCGGCCAAAAACATTATCCACACTGCAGGACCTGTGTATCAGTCTTTTAACAAAAATCAAAGCGAGCAGCTTTTGCGGGAAGCCTACATCAACTCACTGCAAACAGCAGTGGACAACAACTGCAAAAGTATCGCCTTTCCCCTGATTTCCAGCGGCATCTACGGATATCCCAAAGATGAAGCTTTGCAGGTTGCGCTGGCTGCAATTAAAGACTTTCTGAAACAACATGATCTGGATGTGACATTAGTGGTTTTTAATAAATCCGCTTTTAATCTCAGCCAAAAATTACTGGCTGACGT
>CAZVVR010000079.1:0-6396 GCA_964630605.1 uncultured Mageeibacillus sp.
GTTTTTTCGACGGTATCGAATTCAGAGGATTTAAACAGGAGACTGTTGAAACCCTGGCCAAATACGCCGGTGTTCCGGTCTGGAACGGTTTAACGGATCTTTATCACCCGACACAAGTACTGGCCGATATTATGACAGTTCGCGAATTTGTACCCAAAGCTCTGAATAAAGTTAAGTTTGTTTATGTCGGGGATGCTCGTAATAATATGGGCAACTCGCTTATGATCGGTTGTGCAAAACTGGGGCTTGACTTTGCCGCCTTAGCTCCCAAAGATCTCTGGCCCGATCCCTTATTGGTTGAAGAAATGAAACAAGTAGCGGCAGAAGCAGGTGGCAGTATCAGTCTCAGTGACGAGCGGGATATAGTTGAACAAGCCGATGTGCTTTATACAGATGTGTGGGTCTCAATGGGAGAAGAGGCATTTTTCGCTGAGCGCATAAGTCAGTTAAAAGATTATCAGGTAAATGCTGATCTGATGGCCCGCACCAAAAATAAAGACGCAATTTTCCTGCACTGCCTGCCAGCTTTCCATGATCTGAACACAACGGTCGGCCGCCGGGTTTACGAAGAATTTGGTCTGGATGCTATGGAAGTGTCTAACGATGTATTTGAAGGACCTCAATCGCGTGTATTTGATCAGGCGGAAAACAGGCTGCACACAATTAAAGCTGTGATGGTCGCTACTATCGGCAGTTAAATGAGAATTGATTGAAATTTCTGTTTCTGGATAAGTAAACAGAAAATCATTATAATGAAAACTATAAGATTTTTTTAAAGGAGAATAAGAGATGGCACAAAAAAGGATCGTGGTTGCTTTGGGCGGCAATGCTTTAGGCAACTCAGCAGAAGAACAAAGAGAACTGGTGCGCCAGACAGCAGTTCCGATCGTTGATCTCGTCATGGAAGGTCACGAAGTAGTTATAGCCCATGGCAATGGTCCACAGGTTGGCATGATTAATATTGCTTTCGACAGCGGCAATACTCCGCCCATGCCTTTTCCCGAATGCGGAGCTATGAGCCAGGGATATATCGGTTATCATTTGCAGAATGCTATCCGCGAAGAGCTGCGTACCCGCGACAGCAACAAGGAAGTTGCTACCGTTATTACGCAGGTTGAAGTTGATATTAATGATCCGGCTTTTAAAAATCCGACCAAACCCATTGGCAGTTTTTATTCCAAAGAAGAAGCCGAGAAAATTGCTTTGGTCAAGGGTTTTGAGATGAGAGAAGATGCAGGACGCGGCTATCGCCGAGTAGTAGCATCCCCCATGCCGGTTGATGTTATAGAAAAGGAAACTGTCAGGACTCTGATAGACGCCGGACAAATTGTAATTACAGTTGGGGGCGGCGGCATCCCGGTTATACGCAACGGAAATAAGCTGGAGGGAATTGCCGCAGTTATTGACAAGGACTTTGCTTCAGAGACCCTGGCGGATTTAATTCATGCAGATTTTTTGATTATTTTGACCGCCGTGGAACAGGTTGCTTTGAATTTTGGGCAGGAAAACGAAGAATGGCTGGGAGAGGTTACTGTCGAAGAAATGGAACAGTATTGCAAACAAGGGCACTTTGCACCGGGATCGATGCTGCCCAAGGTAGAGGCGGCAATCGCATTTGCCAGGTCCGGTCCGGGAAGAACAGCTCTGATCACCTCTCTTGCCCGCGCCAGCGCCGGTATCCGGGGTGAGACGGGCACAGCGATCAGTATGGCCCGGTAAGAGTAGTAAAGATATAAACAGCGCAGGTATCTGCGCTGTTTCTCTGTAAGGGATAAGTTTAAAGGCTGAAAAGGAGTTGGAGATGAAGTTAATTAGAGTAGCCATCTGGGGCTTCGGAGCAATGGGAAGCGGCATCGGCAAAATGATAGCTGCTAAGCAGGGAATACAGGTTTCCGGTGTTTGTGACAAATGGGACAAGCTGGTTGGCCGGGAAATGTATGACTATCTCGATATAGATCGCAAGGGGCAGCCGGAAGTTTTTATTACTGCTGATCCTGCAGAGATTGTAGATCGCGATAAAACGGATATCGTAATTCTGGCAACCGATTCATTTGTTAAAGCACAATTCGACAAAATAATGTTTTGCCTGCAGCGCAGTGTTCCGGTTATTTCAACAGCAGAAGAAATGGCCTGGCCCTGGGCGCAAAACAAAGATCTGGCCGACAAAATTGATGCGGAAGCTAAAAAAAGAGGAGTCGCAGTGCTGGGCACCGGCATTAATCCCGGCTTTGTTTTAGATTATTTAATTCTTGCTGCATCCGGTACCTGTGAAGATGTAAAATCTATCAAAGGTGCTCGTATCAACGATCTGGCTCCTTTCGGCAATGCTGTTATGGTAGAACAGGGTGTCGGTATCAGCCTGGAAGAATTTGAGAAAAGGATAGAGGCCGATACTTTGGCCGGACATGTTGGATTCCCTGAGTCGATTGAAATGATGGCTCGCGCCATGGGTGTTAAATTGACAGAAATCGAACAAAGCCGTGAAGCTATTGTTACCAATATTGACCGCACTTCTCCGCATGGCTTTGCGGGTAAAGGCAGCCTGGCCGGCATTCGCCAGCAAGCTTATGCCCGGAATGAAAAAGGCGATGTTTTTTATCATTTGGATCACCCGCAGCAGATTTGTCCTGAAGCGGAAGGAGTTTCCACCGGCGACTATATTACCATCCATGCTGATGGTTACAATATGAATCTGTCGATTGTCCCGGAAACGCCGGGTGGCATCGGCACTATTTCCATGGTCGTGAATATGATTCCACAAGTGCTGGGAGCTAAAGCCGGCTTGCGTACCATGCTGGACTTGCCGGTACCGCGTGCTATCCTGGGAGATTATTCCGAGCAGATTGATCTGGATCCTGGTCAATATGCAGAACGCAAAAAAGGTGACTATGTTGTGGTGCAGCGAGTTGTACTAACGGCTCAGCAACGTGCACCTCAGGTTCCCGAAGATACCGCACAACAGCCATTGATCGCGCTGTTTAAAGGTTTTTTGGAAGATGAAAGCGCTGTGCCCGGAGATGAGGTAAACGTAGTTACGATGAGCGGCCGCAAAGACCGGGCTGTTCTGACTGCACGTGATCCGTCGGCTCAGCATACTTACGGACGTTACGCAGATGAATTAATGCAGGTACACCGTCAAGTCTGCGATTTACTTTATTGAGGGGGTGAAGCATGAAATCGAGGTCGTGTCAATCTGTAATGGCTAGAAAAAATGAAATAATGCAAAGCTCTGTGGGACTTGACTATAGTGCTTATGAATCCGGCGGCCTTGCTTTTAATTATGAAAAACTGATGTCAGATGTAGGTTTGACCATAGAGCAGGTATTGGAAATCCAATATGGCATGGGTGTCGGCAATACTCCACTCAGAGAAGCTGAAAACATTACCCGATTGGCCCGCAAACTGGCTCCGGCCGGAAAAGGCGCCCGGATCATGATAAAAGACGAAGCTAATAATATTTCAGGAAGTTTCAAGGCACGCCGTGCCGCTATCTCCATCTGGGACGCAGAACGTAAAGGTTACGAGGGTGTTATCGCGGCAACTTCAGGCAACTATGGTGCCGCAGTTGCTGCCCTGGCAGCCAGAAAGGGACTTAAAGCCCTGATCATCCAGGAGTGCTATGACAGCAGGATGGTGGGACAGCCCGAGATTTTAGAAAAACAACGGGCCTGTGAAGCTTATGGGGCTGAAGTTTTGCAGCTGACAGTAGGGCCGGAACTTTTTTATGAACATCTGCGTTTGCTGGAAGAAACCGGATATTACAATGCTTCGCTTTACACACCGTACGCTATCGCCGGTGTTGAAACGCTGGGCTATGAAATAGCTCAACAATGCCGGGATCAGTTTAAAGCCGAACCCACGGTGGTTGTAGCGACCAATGCCGGTGGCGGCAACCTGACCGGTACAGCCCGCGGTCTGATCAAGGCCGGTCTCAAAAACACCAAAGTGTTCGCAGCCAGTGTCGACCTGAGTGGTTTGTCGATGGCTTCGGATCAGGATTTTAACAAAAAATCCTTTACAACCGGGCATAGCGGTTTTGGAGTACCCTACTCGACGTATCCGGACCGCAGCGATGTTCCGCGCAATGCGGCCCGTCCTATGCGCTATATCGACCGCTATCTGCTGGTGAAACAGGGTGAAGTTTTTTACACGACAGAGATGCTGGCTGCCCTGGAAGGAATGGAGCGGGGACCGGCAGGAAACACCTCGCTGGCAGCTGCTTTCGCTTTAGCTCAGACCATGGACCAGGATGAAATTATAGTGGTTCAGGAAACTGAATATACCGGCGCCGGCAAGCATCCCTCTGCCCAGCTCAGTTTTGCCGAAGAACAAGGCATTCAGTTGATTATTGGCGACAGTGATCAAGAAAAACCCGGCAAAAATATTATATTGCCTGACCATCCTGCGGGAATTAAACTGCGCGATCTGGATATGGATCGCATGCGCAAATCTACTTTGCGCCATCTGGTTCCGGAAAAAGAGGAAATTGATGAAGCTGATCTGGAGTATATGGCGGCAGAGATTAATTTACCGGTCCGGGACACTAAAGATTTAATAAAAGAGATGAGGGAGGAAATTTAATGGATAAGCAACAGGAAAAGCTTCAGCTTAGCCAGGATTTTTCTGAACGCAGAAAACATCTGGACAAACTGGACGATCAGGAATTGTATGATTATTTTTGGGAATTGGCGGATAAACTGGTAGAACCCATGTTGGAAGCAGGCAAAATTTATACAACACCTGCAATAGAACGGAGTGTGCTTTTAAGAATGGGTTTTAACAGTCTTGAAGCCGGTGCGATAGTTGACGGTGTTATTTCACAGAATTTGCTGGGCAAAGGCGCCGGTCATGTAGTTTGGCGCTTGTCACAAAAATTGAACAAGGATGTTTTGGAAACAGGCGAAGCTCTGGCCCGGGGAGAGTATTGGGATGAAGTTTCAGGACTTTTCGGGGAGGTGCCGTCATGACTTTAAAGCCTTTAAAAGCTGAAAAACGCATGGACATCCGTGAGATTTTAGACGGCCTGGAAGACTACAAATCTCCGGTTCGTCCCTGGCACTGGCGGGAAGCCAGAGACCAGGAGCACAAGCACGGTGATTTTACCTTTTATGAAGCTTCCAAACCGCTGAAACAATCTGTACCGCTTCCCGGCAGCCGCGGATTTGGTTTTATCGATCCTCAGCCCGATTGTGTAATCACAACTGAAATAGCTTCGGGACGCTTTGAGGATGACGTGCGCCGCATGCGCATGGCAGCCTGGAACGGCGCAGATCATATCATGGTCATTCGCACTGCCGGTCAGTCACATATAGATTCGTTGCTGGAAGGAACCACTCAGGGTATTGGTGGCATTCCGGTAACTCGCAAGCAGTGCCGGGCCACCAGACGTGCGCTCGATCTGATAGAAGAAGAAGTCGGCCGGCCTATAAATTATCACTCTTATGTCTCCGGCGTCGCAGGGCCGGATATTGCTGTTATGTTCCATGAAGAAGGCGTCTCGGGTGTACATCAGGATCCCCAGTATAATGTGCTTTACCGAAATATAAACATGCTGCGCAGTTTTGTCGATGCCTGTGAAAGCAAGGCGATTATCGCAGACGGAGGCATGCTGCAGATTGACGGAGCCCATAATGCCAACGCCACCGCCATGGAGGCCTGGAAAGTTATGCCGGAACTAATTGTTCAGCACGCCATCAATACCGCCTTTTCACTGGGCTGTGGCATAAAAGCAGAAAATATCGCTTTGTCTACCGTACCGCCGACTGCACCGCCTGCACCCTGCATGCGTCTGGATCTTCCTTATGCAGTGGCTTTGCGTGATTTTTTTAAAAACTTCAAAATGCGTGCCCAGCAAAATACCAAATTTATGGAATCAGAAACCAGAGAAGCCACAGTAACGCATACCTTAAACATGGTGATCTCACGGCTGACTTCTGTAGACGTTCAATCGACTATTACACCTGATGAAGGCCGAAACGTACCCTGGCATTATTTTAATATCAATGCTACTAATACAGCCCGTCAGGCATTGAACGGTATGGACGGTATGCGCCGGATGGTTAAAATCGATCAGGAGGGACCTCTGGGTGAGCGCGTACGGGAACTGAAAGAGCGCGCTGTCCTTTTTCTGGAAGAAATATTACATGTCGGCGGTTACTTTCAAGCAGTTGAACAAGGTTTTTTTGTTGATAATGCTGAGTATCCTGAGCGCAAAGGAGACGGTATCAGCCGCGAGATAGAAGGCGGTATCGGTGCCAACTCACTCTTTTTACGCGATGATGACTACTTTGCTCCTGTCAGCGTCCATTACGGCAATAATAATTTGCCGGCCGGCGTGACCCGGGCCAGTGATGTCATCGGCGGCGATACTTTTGAAGATCCGGCTAAAGTTAAGTT
>CAZVVR010000080.1:0-6342 GCA_964630605.1 uncultured Mageeibacillus sp.
GTGTCGTCGAACTAGACTAAAACTCCGTCCGCTTCAAAGTGCATAGTTTGGTGCATAGTTTGGTGCCTGGCACCAAACTATGCACCAGCAAACTCCGCAGAGAGAGCTCCGCAGAAAATTACGAGTCCATCATTAACGTATTGAGACGTTCGGCCAAGCTGTTGTAACTCACCCGCAATTTTTCGAAAAAATTTGCTTCTTCTTCGGCAGGCATTTCTCCCTGTATTTCCACTGCCTCAATTTGCTGCTGCAGATTGTCCATGGCAGCGAGCAGAGGAGCATCTTTACTCGTTGCATATACATCAACTGCTATTTTCAGCACGTTTTTACTGCTGTGGTAAAGCTTTACAAAAAGATGTTCCTGCCGGTTGGCTTCGATCAGATCTCGCAAAAACCACTTTCTGTTGTGTTCGGTGAGCAGAGCCTTGTAAGGCACAGAAATACCTTCTGCCTTTAATTTATCTATAAAATGCATCAAAGATTCCTGGGTGAAATTGACAAACAATAGATGCTCCAGCTCGAGCTCATAAGAATCGGCAGGGGAGATGACTTCAGTAAAGCTCTCTTCATCTTTTAGAAGCAGATCTTCCACAATTTGATCAAGTTCCTGATCACCGACCAGGACTAATCCAACCTTTTCTTTTTTCGTTACAGCAGAAAGAGCATCCAAAAGTTTGCCTGCAAAACCATATGCCAATATATATTCTTTATTTTCTTTCATTAATCTCTCCTTTTTTGCAAAACTGTGATCAGGTTACAATGGTCCCAAAGGGCATCAGGGCAAGCTTGGCCAGTTTAAAGTGCTGCAGCCCGAAAGGGATTCCCACGATAGTTGCACAAAGTACAACGCCCAGAACTGCAGATTCCACAGCCAGCCAGATTCCTGACAACAGCAGCCAGATAATATTCAGCAAAAGTGATCCGGCACCGCCACCATAGATGACTTTTTTTGAAAATGGGAAAAAAGCCAGCGATGCGAATTTAAAACATTGTATGCCGATGGGTATGCCCACTATGGTCAGACACCATAAACAGCCTATCAAAGCCCACGATAAACCGCTAATTAGACCACCAAATATAAACCATAAAATATTTCCCAAACAAGACATTGTTATCTCCATTGTTTTTTGATGTTAGCCAGACAATCCAGATCAGCGCCAACATTGTCAGCCAGTTAAAGTAAAATCTATTTGTTAGACTTTCTATCTCGTTTCACTCTCCATTTTGCAGCCCGGGAGTTTGAATAATGTAAACGGGAAAACCTTGGACTACAGGCATCTTAGCATATTAATCGGAATGAAAAGTAAATCTTACTTTAAGCATGTTAGCATGTCATTACTTAATGATGACTTTCCATTTATCAGCATCTTTTACATAAAGAAATTCTGTAAGATCTTCATCGAGAAAAACCTTAAACAGTGCTTGGTAGTCGGGTGGCATATTATAATTTTCTAATTCAGTTTCCGGAATCCAGCTAACCGGGCCTTCCTCCGAACCGCGAAGCTCTCCTTTATAATCATCGGCATAAAACAAAAAGACCAAATATCTGCCTTCCTCCAGAGGAAACTGTTTCAGGCCCCGAAGCTGTGGATTAATAACAGTGAGCCCGCATTCCTCCCTGACTTCACGAATAACGGCGTCAACCACAGATTCGTTTTTTTCCACATGACCACCCGGCAAAGTAACGAAACCGGACCACTCGTCTTTCTTGACTCGCTGCTGCAGCAGTATTTTTCCGTCACAGCGCAGCATGCACAAAACTGCCAGCTCGATTTTTTCCCATCGATTCATTACGAAACCATACCTTTCTCAGTTACTGATTAGAAATTAGAAAATTATAACATGATTGTATTATGCATCAGATTCTGGCGGCCCGACAGAGCATTAGATTCTGAAGACACAGCAGAATATCAGGTTTTTTATACAATCAAAAAGAAACCTTCGCAGTTAAATTGCTCGCAAGAAATATTTAAAAAATATACGAGGTGCATTTATGATATTTCAAAACAGAAAAGAGGCAGGTGTCAAACTGGCAGAGGCTTTGACAAATTACATTGGGGAAAACGTTATCGTTTTCGCCTTACCCCGAGGCGGAGTTGAGTTGGGCGTGGAAATTGCGAAAAAACTGAATGCTCCGCTGGATTTAGTGATTACGAAAAAAATTGGTCATCCGCTGAACCCTGAGTATGCAATCGGTGCTGTTGCGGAAACGGGAGAACCGATCTATAACCAACAAGAACGGCAGCGCGTTGATCAGGCCTGGCTGAAAAGAGAAGAAGAGCGAGTCCGGGCCGAATTGAAACGTCGGCGACAAGAATATTTTGGAGAAAAAGATCAGCTAGACGTTGCAGGGAAAGTAGCAATTATTGTCGATGACGGAATAGCTACCGGCTTGACCATGATGTCAGCAGTCAAATATATGAAAGATCAGGGAGCCAAAAGTGTTGTGGTCGCGATTCCGGTGACACCGTACGACACCGCCCAAAAACTTTCGGAACTGGCAGACGACCTGGTTTCGTTACAGATCGATCGCCATTATAGGGGTGCAGTCGGCGCCTACTACAAAGATTTCCGGCAAGTCAGCGACAACGAAGTTATAGCACTTCTTAAAGAATCTGCATAGAATCGTGCCTGGCACTAAATTATGCACTGCATAGAATCGTGCCTGGCACCAAATTATGCACGAATTGTGTCTTGACTTACGATGTCCCATCGGGTTTTTAAGTATGCTGATTTTATACTGTAAAAGGAGGACATCACTATGAGCGAATCTTGGTTACCTACTTTAAAAACGGAAACACCGGAACAGGGCTATGAATTAGCCTTATTACTCAGCCGTAAGGCTGTTGGAATGATCCAGCCAGATGAAAACATCAAAAAGATGCTCCGTGCAGGCTACTC
Organism: uncultured Mageeibacillus sp.; assembly: GCA_964630605.1. Taxonomy (GTDB): domain Bacteria; phylum Bacillota; class Clostridia; order Saccharofermentanales; family DTU023; genus DTU032. The sequence continues at coordinate 2,902 of CAZVVR010000080.1, forward strand.
TACAAATGCTGACAGCTTAACTATGGCTTCACAGGTTGTAGCTATTCATTTTCAGACTGTAGCAGCAGCTAATAATTACTGGGTTGATAAATAGACTCATAAAATAAAAAAGCCGAGCTTTGCCACGAGCCCGGCTTTTTTTTGCGTTTCTGCCTGAATGCTACCATCCGGCTTTGCTTCGAGCTTCTGCACTTTCGCCTCTGGTGCATAGAATCGTGCCTGGCACCAAATTATGCACTGCATAGAATCGTGCCTGGCACCAAATTATGCATGGCATCAAACTATGCACTAAAAAACTATTCGGCCAGGATTGATTTGTTTTTGCCGCTGTTTTTCCCTTGGTATAAGGCGGTATCTGCTCTATTTATCAGCTGACTTGCAGTCTCGTTTTCCCTGATGGTAGCAACGCCTATAGTTATGGTTACAGACAAATCGACCCCTTCGTAATTCCACACAGAATTTTGAATTTTTGTTCTGAGCATTTCCGCTCTGACCATGGCGTCTTCCTCAAACAGCCCCGGGAAGAGAAGTAAAAATTCCTCACCGCCTCTGCGGGACACAACGTCATACTCCCGGACGCTTTTACGCAAAGTTTTCGACAGATCCCTTAGCACAAAATCTCCTGCTTTATGACCATACGTATCATTTATTAATTTAAAATCATCAATATCGATCAACATCACTGAAAAAATCTGACCCTGTCTTTTAAATACTTGTATTGCTTCGTTCAGACGCTCTTCCATATGCCTGCGATTATAGAGCCCTGTCAGGGCATCTATGCGTGCAGTTAGATCAAGTGTGCGATTTAATTCTTCCAGCTCTGCGTTGACCTCTTGCAGCTGCAAAGTACGCTTTTCCACAATTGCTTCCAGGGACTCATTTAGATTCACCAGTTCAGCCTCAGCTTTGATCCGTCCGCGGTTGTTGTAAATCAGTCCGATAATTAAAGCAGTTTCCAGAAATATAATTATCGAACCAATAAATAAGATATCCCCATATTCCTGCCAGAAATTTTTCTCTGCAAAAAGAATTTCACTGTTTTCAGGTAAGCGATTGGAATTAACGTTCCATTGTTTTAAAGCACGATCATCGAACACATAGCGGTGGTAGCGCTTTTCATCTTTATAAACAGTTGGCTCGAAGCCGTCCAGCAGCTTGATTGCCATATTCCCGGCATCAGCTCCAAACAAGGAAATATTGTAAAGATATCCACCTATAATTCCATTGCCTAAAGACTGGCGCTGCGTGCCAAAAACAGGAATAGGAATTGTTTCAGAGATAAACCGCAAACACCGTCCCGAATCGAAAGACTCTCCTTCTACATCAATAAGCCACCTTGAAAAGAGCACAGCTGAATCATCGGGTGCGTTTCTCAAAGTGCTCAGCATATCAGCATAAGACCTGCGGTTTGTATAAATAAAGTTCACTTGATCCTCAAAAGCTTTGGCCTCATCCTGTGCAATACTCAATAAATTTTGTTCTTCATATGAATTACCGAGCACCACATAAATATTCTTGGTGTCCGGCAAAAGATCAAGTATCAGTTGATAATTATTTGTAAAAGAATCATTTCCCGGCAATAAATAGTGATCAGTAAAATGATTTATCGGAATAATTGATTTGCCGGAATAACTGGGAGCACAGGCAACGATAGGAGTCCCGCCAAACAGTTCTTTTTTGTATTTTAAAAGCCAATCCGATACACCGCACGATGTTACTACCACATCAGGGATCCAGTTAGAATATTTTTGCTTATAAATCAATTGATCTATTTTCATATCCAGATAAATTACATCGTGGGGCATTTTGTCAATTTCGAGATATTCGTAAGAAATATTATAGTAATAGCGATCGTCCTCAGCTAAGACATCACGCAGACCTTGATTAAATAAATTTACATAAGCTTGCTCTGCTGAATATTGATGTATTACGAGAACATTTTTTTCAGGTTTAACCATTGAAGTATCGCTGATAGCGAAAACATTTTTCGCACCTGAAAGCAACACCGAAAATAAGGCCAGGATTAAAATTAAGATATGTTTGTATTTGAATGAATTTTGCATATTTGCTCGTTTAATAAAATAATATGATATTTTGTGCAAAGCTCGTCTCGTGCAGAAAAATATCTTATTAATATATCCTGTCTATGATATATTCAAATATTAAATATCACAAGTGATATATAATGAATTTATCAACCTTGGCTCGTCGGAAATCATCAAAAACCTATAAAATAAATTTCATTTTGATTATTCATTATTATTTCTAGAGACGACCAGCTTTCACAGTCAAAAAAGAATAAAAATGCAGCGTAGATACGCGTATTTACGAGCGTATCCCGTCATAATGTAGAATTTATGCAGATGTAACTCCGGTCACTGGTCATTGCCGTCAGCCTGTTAAAATTATAGACATCCAGACTAATTCTGTGGATCAATTAGAGGTCGCTGACTGATTTTTGTCAATTTCAAAGGAGAATGACTATGAAAAAAGTAATTTCAATTATTGCAGTCCTAGCACTCAGTTTAATGATTTTAACTAGCTGTGGCGTGGCAAGAGTACCGAACATAGGAAAAATAATAGATGCGCAGAAAACAATGCAGACTGATTCTGATAACGGCGAAGCTGGCAGACCTGATGAAAAAGAAACAACTGCTGATGTAGATACCGGTGGCAAAAAGACCCAGGCCACTAAAGCTCCTTCAGGTAAATTAAAGGCCTGGGAATCATACGAAGCTTACTTAGAGCAAAAAAGTGAGCTTGTAACTTTGGCTATGGAAGCAGCCGGCTCCAATGAAGAGACAGCCTTTGAAGCCTTTAATCTCATGGGTATGTTTGCAATAGATTTCATCATGTTTCCGGCAGCTTTGCTGGGCCAGGATGAGGACGTTGTAAAATCTGCATTCAACATGATGGGAAATACAGGACTTAAATATTCCGTCAAGGGAAATGAATATGTCATGGAGTGGGAAGATGACGATGGCGATACCACCAGATTCACCACTGTATTTGATCCGGCAAAAGAAGCTATGTCTAGCAAAGTAGAATTAGGAGATGATGAAGAAACAATCTTCTATGATTACATCAGAACTTCCTATGGCTATTTCGCACAGATAATCAACCCGAGTGACGATGACAGCGGCTTTGCAGCTTTGACTCAAATCTCAATAGATGAAAACGGCGGAGTTGTCGGTATTTCAAACGAAAAAGTTGAATACAAAAAATTGAACGGCAATGAGCCGAGAGATTTACCTAAGTCACTGCCGCAATGGTATGATGTCGAAGGCGACAACTTCTCCATGGTTAATGAAGAAGGCGAAGCCTACTCTTTCCAATTCGAACCTTCAACAGATGATTAAGAAAGAAATAACCACAAAACACTAAGCAGTGCATAGAATCGTGCCTGGCACCAAATTGTTATGAAGTGACCCTTGTCAAGAA
>CAZVVR010000081.1:0-6244 GCA_964630605.1 uncultured Mageeibacillus sp.
ACAGGTGCTGTCACCGGTCAGGCTACTAACAAGATTCAACTGGGAGTTTCACCGCGCTATACCATTCCCCTGCTATCCAAGATCCCCATCATCGGTGGTCTTTTCCAGAATATGTATCCCTTCGCTTTTATCATTATTGCAGTAGCAATATTAGCCTGGTACGTCTTATATAAAACCAGCTATGGTCTGCGCTTGCGTGCAGCCGGTGACAATCCGCACAGTCTTGATGCTGCGGGAGTTGATGTTGAAAAAATTCGTTATTCTGCAGTTATTTTAGCCGGAGGATTTGCCGGCCTGGGCGGTATGGCATTTACCTACACTGTTGCTAACTTCTCACCCTCAAGCTATGTCGGCTACGGCTATCTGGCTATAGCGGCGCTGATTTTCGGCAACTGGAATATTGTTACAACTTTCTGGACATCTATGTTCTTTGGTTTCAGCCGGTCGTTCAGCGACCAGCTGGTAAATGAGTTAGGACTCTCGAGCAACTACTCTGATTTGTTCTCCATCATGCCTTACGTGCTGACTTTGGTTGTTCTGATCTTTTTCTCGAAATACAATAAACCGCCCAGAGCTCTGGGAGAACACTTTGACAAAGGTAAACGCTAAAGATTAATGGAATGCCAACGAGTATGTGAACAACGGAGAAAGAAAGTGATTTTATGTCGGAAATTAAAGATATCAATTTAAAAGATGAAGGCTGGAAACGTATTAACTGGGCAGAACGCCACATGCCAATACTATCAAGTATCGGACAGCGCTTTGAAAAAGAGAAACCTTTCGCAGGTATGAATATTGCTTTCGCATTACATCTGGAGGCTAAGTCTGCTGCCTTGGTTCGAACAATAAAGCGCGGCGGAGCTTCAGTTTATGTCAGCGGTTCCAATCCTCAGTCAACCCAGGATGCTGTTTGCTCAGCTTTAGTAGACGATGGCTGTGAGGTTTTTGCAATTCATGGAAACAGCAGAGAAGAAAATCAGGAATTTTGGAAAAAGGTATTGAGCTCGCAACCGGATATTGTAATTGATGATGGAGCAGACTTGATTAATCTTCTTCTCGGCGAACGCTCTGAAGATGCGAAAAATTTGATTGGAGCCTGCGAAGAAACTACTTCCGGTGTGCAGCGTTTGCGTATCTGGAAACAGGAAGGTCGCTTGAGCTTTCCCGTTTTTGCCATTAACGATGCATATAGTAAACACTGGTTTGACAATTATTACGGTACCGGTCAAAGCACAATGGACGCTATCATGCGTACCAGCAATATGCTGATTTGCGGCCTGAATGTTGTCATTGCAGGCTATGGCTGGTGTGGCCGTGGCGTGGCAAAGATGGCTGCCGGCCTGGGAGCCAAGGTAACTGTTACCGAGATTGATCCCATGCACGCATTGCTGGCAGTGATGGACGGGCATACAGTCACCGATATGGATACTGCAGTTGAAAGCGGTGATCTTTTTATTACCGCGACCTCCTCCATTAACGTTTTATCGGAACAGCATTTCAAGGCAATGAAGGACGGAGCAATTATCTGCAATGTCGGTCATTTTAATGAGGAGATTGATATTCCCGCCCTGGAAAAAATGGCAGTTTCCAAGGATATACCCAGAGAAAATATTGAAAGTTATACATTAACCGGCGGCAATACTGTGCACCTGATAGCAAAAGGTGCTTTAGTCAATATAGCGGCGGCTGACGGGCACCCGATTGAAATTATGGATATGTCGTTTGCCTTGCAGGCTTTAAGCGCCGAATACCTTGTTTTAAACCGGGATTTGTCCGCTGATGTTTATCAGGTGCCGGAATCAATTGACAATGAGGTGGCCCGACTGAAGCTTGACGCCATGGGCGTTAAACTGGAAGTGGAAACCAAAGAACAAGAACAATACCGGCGGAAAGACCTTTTGGAATAAAGGAATTTCGGTAAAAGCGAGGAGTTCAAAATGCTGGAAAAAAAAGAAAACAGACCTTACGTGTCTTGGGGATTAATAGGCAACTTCATGGAAGATGCTTTTGTAGCTTACGGCGTCCCGCGCGAAGATGCAAAAATATGTGCGGACGTGCTGATGGAAAGTGATCGCCAGGGGATTGAAAGTCATGGCGTCAATCGTTTTAAACCGGTTTATATCGACCGCATTAAAGAAGGCATCTTAAATCCGGTAACTGAATATGAAATAGTCCGGGAAACCCCTAGTACATTAGTTGTTGATGCCCATGACGGCATGGGCATGGTCGCCTCATACAGAGCCATGGAAAGCCTGATAGAAAAAGCCCGCACTAACGGAATATCCATGGCTGCAATCCGCAACAGTTCTCATTACGGCATTGCCGGTTACTGGCCCCTGATGGCGGTCAGGGAAGGAATGATAGGTATCACCGGTACCAACGCCCGTTCCAGCATAGCACCTACTTTTGGTGTGGAAAATATGTTGGGAACCAACCCCCTTACTTTTGGTATGCCCACAGATGAAGATTTCCCCTTTATGCTGGATTGTGCCACCAGTATTACCCAACGTGGAAAAATTGAGGTTTATGCGCGAACAGGCCAAGATGCACCTAAAGGTGTCGTTATTGGACATGATGGTACGGCTATGACAGACAGCGAAGAGATTCTAAAGGGCCTGACTGACGGTACCGCAGCTTTGGCTCCTCTCGGCGGAATTGGAGAAGAGTTGGCCGGCTACAAAGGCTATGGATACGCTACCGTAGTTGAGATTTTATCGGCAGCTCTGCAGGCAGGAAGCTTTTTGAAGCTAATCACGAATGTAGACGAGGAGGGCAATAAGCGTCCTTATCATCTGGGACATTTCTTTATTGTAATAAATCCGGAGGCATTCTGCGGGCTGGAAACGTTCGAAAAAATTGCCGGCGACATACTGCGTGATTTACGTGCTTCCAGGAAAGCACCAGGTGAAGAGCGTATTTACACTGCCGGAGAAAAAGAATGGCTTATTTGGCAGGAACGCAAGGAAAAAGGCGTACCGATTGGAAAAGCTGTTCAAAAGGAGTTTATCTTCGTGCGAGATGAGAAAAAACTTCCGTATAACTTTCCTTTTGAATAAAATTTAATTTCTGAAGATTTGAGCTGCCCGGAGAGTTATGCTGGCCATAATTCCCGGGCAGCTTTTTTGCAAAGAAAAATATTTGTTAAATATGCCTAGCAATATTTAGAAATACACGGAATTGACTGTCAATCCATACATGTTATAATCATTGTACGGTGACGTAACAAGTCGCTGTCTTGTTTTGTTTACCTTGAAACAAGAAGCGGACATAAACGTTTTTTGATAAATGAAGCTTTTGCAGATAGGTTTAACAAATTTCTGCGCGGAGATTCGGGAGAATCTTCCTGAGAAAGGATTACCGGACTATGATTAAAAACGTCATAGAGATGTACCATATAACAAAACGTTTTGGCAACTTTACAGCCGTTGATGATGTGTCCTTACATCTGAAACAGGGCGAGATTCACGCTTTATTAGGTGAAAACGGCGCAGGCAAGACCACCCTGGTGAATGTGCTTTTTGGTCTTTACGCTCATGAGGGGGGCACAATTAAGATTAAAGGTGAGTATGCCACCCTGGATAATCCCAATGACGCAAATGATTACGGCATCGGTATGGTGCACCAGCACTTTATGCTGGTGCAGAATTTCACTGTTTTAGAAAGTATTATTCTGGGTGATGAGCCAACCAAAGGCGGCATCCTTAACATGCGCGAAGCGCGGAAGAAGGTTGTTGAGATCTCTGAGCGATATAAATTGGCCGTTGATCCGGATGCGGAAATAAGCGAAATTACAGTTGGCCAGCAACAGCGGGTTGAGATTTTAAAAATGCTTTTTCGTGATAACGAAGTTTTGATTTTTGATGAACCGACGGCTGTTCTTACACCTCAGGAAATTGACGAATTAATGAAAATAATGCGTCAGTTAGCCGATGAAGGCAAATCGATCATTTTTATTACTCATAAATTAAACGAGATCCAGCAGGTAGCCGATAGAGTGACCATTCTGCGCAAGGGACAGCATGTTGCTACTTTGGATGTGGCGGATACCACAGCCGAAGAAATGTCGGAATTGATGGTGGGGCGCGCAGTTGATCTTCAGGTTGGTAAGGCTGATCTGGAAAGAGGGGACGTGGTTTTCTCCTGTGAAAATATCATAGTGAAACGCGAACACTCTGAGAAGAATGCAGTGAATAATGTTTCTTTCGAGGTTCATGCCGGTGAGATTGTTTCCATAGCAGGCGTGGACGGCAATGGGCAGTCCGAACTCGTCTACGCTTTGACCGGAATTAATCCACCCGATGCGGGTCGCATCTTTCTCAACGGCGTGGATATAAGCAAAACCAGTATTCGGCAGCGCACAAAGGCCGGAATGGCCCATATTCCTGAAGATCGGCAACGTTTTGGCATGATCTTGGACTATTCGCTGGCCAACAATTTGGTTTTGCAAACATATTATGAACCTCGATTCCAGAAAAATGGTTTTATGCGTTTCAATAAAATAACAGAATATGCGGAAGAATTGATAGAACGTTTTGATATTCGCAGCAGTGAAGGTGCAAGCAGCATGGGACGTGCCTTGTCGGGTGGCAACCAGCAAAAGGCCATCGTGGCCAGAGAATTCGACCGGGATGCGGATATTATTATCGCAGTGCAGCCGGTGCGCGGTCTTGATGTTGGCGCTATTGAATATATCCATACACAGCTGCTGAATCAGCGTGATCAAGGAAAAGCCATCTTGCTTGTTTCCTTTGAACTAGATGAAGTTATGAATCTTGCTGACCGAATTTTAGTTATGTACGAAGGAGAGATAGTAGCCGATCTGGATCCGGATCAGACTGATGAACGAGAACTCGGCCTCTATATGGCCGGCAAGAAAAAGGAGGTCGTGCATGTCTGATTCGGGTAAGAACAATAGTGAAAAGCTTAAGGATAAAGCTCCGGCGGAAGAAATAAGAGATATAATACTTGAAGAGGAACTGACGCTGGCGCAACAGGCGCGAACTAAAGCTTCCTACAGTTTTTTCGCATCTTTGATGGCCATATTGACGGGACTTCTTGTAGGCGTGATTGTTCTTTTTATTGCCGATTCTTCCCGTGCGGGACAAGGCTTAGTAACTATTCTCAGAGGTGGTTTTACCGGCAGCGCGACGCAATTCGGACAGGTAATCGCGACAGCTATTCCCATAATTATGACAGGTCTCAGTGTAGCCTTTGCCTACAGGACCGGTCTCTTCAATATCGGTGCTTCAGGACAATTTATGGTAGGCAGTGTCTGCGCTGTTATTGTCGCGATAAAAGGCACGATGATTCCTGCATCAATACTCTGGCTGGTCTGCATGCTGGCTGCTATCGTCGGTGGAGCGATCTGGGGTGCTGTTCCGGGCATACTCAAAGCATATTTCAAGGTCAATGAAGTTATCACGTCGATTATGATGAACTATATAGGTATGTATCTGGTCAAAATAATTATTGAGCAGACAATTTATGATTCCCGTTATGCCAGAGCGCAGAATGTTCCTGTTCGCGCAGAAATTCCAACTCTCGGTCTCGATACAGCTTTCCCCGGCACGAATCTCAATATCAGTCTTTTACTTTGCATTATATTTTGTGTGATTATTTTTATCATTTCTGCTCGGACAGTATTTGGCTACGAGCTTACCGCTGTTGGTCTTAATCCGGATGCGTCTCGCTATGCCGGCATTAACTCTAAGCGAACCATGATCACAGCCATGGTTGTTGCCGGAGCATTATCGGGTATTGGCGGCTTTATGATGTACCTTGGCGGAACCGGCATGTACATGGAAACAAACGAGATTATTGCCTTACAAGGTTTTAATGGTATACCTGTTGCTTTGCTGGCCATGAATCACCCGATCGGGGTTTTCTTCTCAGGTCTGTTTATCGGTCATATCACAATCGGAGGAGAGAACCTGCAATTGCATGGTTATTCAAAAGAGATCATTGATATGATTATCGCTGTAATCATCTACTGTGCGGCATTTTCACTTATTTTCAAACAGCTTCTCCATAGAATTATCCGTGGTATAAAGAAAGGTATAGGGCTAAAAAATGCAGGCCCAAAAGATTCAGGACCAGGAGGTTCTGGGCCAAGAGGCCCTGGTCCTCAGGGACCGGGGCGCTATGCGCGACCTGAAGAAAGGGAGGTATCCTCATGACGACTATTGCTTTTATAGTTCAACAGACTATGATTTTTTCCATTCCGCTGCTTATTGTCGCTTTAGGC
>CAZVVR010000082.1:0-2775 GCA_964630605.1 uncultured Mageeibacillus sp.
AAGAAATTGCCCTTGGATTTGGACATTTTTATTTGGTTAACATTGACGAAACCATTGTGAACCCAATAACGTACAAAAGGTTTACCACTGGCAGCTTCACTTTGCGCGATTTCGTTTTCATGGTGTGGGAAGATAAGATCTACACCGCCACTGTGAATATCGATGGTCTCAGCTAAATTATCCCGGCTCATAGCAGAGCATTCAATATGCCAGCCTGGCCGACCTTCGCCCCAGGGGCTGTCCCAGTAAGGCTCGCCTTCTTTTTTGAATTTCCACAAGACGAAATCCAATGGACTGCGCTTGCCTGTTATTTCTGCTACACGCTCACTGGCGCCTTCTACCAGATCTTCCAGTTTGTGATGCGACAGCTTGCCGTAATCTTCAAATGATGCAACCTCGAAGTATACACCGTCATCTGTGACATAGGCATGTCCCTTGTCAACGAGGGTAGAAATCAACTCTATAATAGCAGGCATGGATTCGGTTGCCCGGGGATGAACATCGGCCCGCATAACATTAAGCCTGTCAGCATCGTGAAAATACTCTTGTATCATCTCATCGGCCAGTTCACCTACTGTCATATTGCTCTGTTTGGCGCGGGTAATCATTTTGTCATCGATGTCAGTGAAGTTTTGCACATAGGTTACTTTGTAACCTTTATATAGGAGATAACGACGCAAGGCGTCAAAAGTGATTATGGGACGCGCATTGCCCAAATGCATAAGGTCATAAACAGTCGGACCGCAGGCGTAAATCGTGAAGTGTCCTTTTTCGAGAGGAACCAGCTCTTCCTTTTTACGACTCGCGGTGTTATAAATACGCATAAAGCCTCCGTGTTGAATTTGTAATAGCTCTTACTCTTTCTGTCTCGGATATCAAAAACAGAAAGCCTCTAATTAAACAGCAAAAAATACCTGAAATGGAGTCTCTCCTTTTGATACCCAGCTATACACCAGGTGGGTGCCCTGCGGTGGTCTTAGAATTTCCTGCAAGCAGGCATATTCACATTCCACGTCAACCCGGACTCCCCTTTTTTAAAACGGTGGTCCAAAAATGAGAGCGCCATCCATCTCAGGCATTTTTATATTAACACGTCACGCTTTACGCTTCAACGTTATGGCTGTTTTGTAACTTTACTAAGCAGATATAGGGTAGTGATACCCTGTTTTTTCAAGCAAATATTAAAAAAAGCCTTATCGGCAGTAACTAGGGCATCAGAGGAAGAAGTCGCAGCTCTTTTATGTTAGAATACTTAGGCTAAATAAGAACTTTAAATAGATAAAACAAGAGGAGGACGACCAATGCCGTCGCAATTTGAGCAAAAAGAAGACAGAGTTGCCTATCTAAATATTGAGGTTCCTGCAGAGGAATTTAAAAAATCCCTGATGAACGCTTATCACAGAAATAAACGATTTTTCCAAGTTCCGGGTTTTCGCAAAGGTAAAGCCCCTTACCAGATTGTAATCAATCATTATGGTGAAGGCGTGCTTTACGATGATGCCATTGAAGATGCCTTTCCGGGTGCTTATGAAGCGGCTTTGAAAGAGCATGATCTGAGACCTTACTCTGAGCCCAGAGTAAACCTGGTTAGTATCAGTGGCGCAGATGGTCTGGTTATGGAGGCCAGATTTGCTTTAAAGCCGGAAGTAAAATTGGGTGAGTATAAAGATATTGAAGCTTATCGCCCGCCGGTTGATATCTCAGAAGAAGATATAGATGCCAAAATCAAACAGGCGCAGGATAAAGTTTCCCGACAGGTACCGGTAGGTGACCGGGAACTCGAAAATGGAGATACTGTAACTATCGACTATACGGGCAAAAAAGATGATGTTCCTTTTGAAGGAGGTCGAGGAGAAGATTTTGATCTTGAATTAGGATCTAACACCTTTATCCCGGGTTTCGAAGATGGAATAGTGGGCAAAAAGGTTGGCGATGAATTTGAACTTTCTCTTAATTTTCCGGAAGATTATCAGGAAGAAGATCTTGCCGGTCAAGAAGTTGTTTTCGAAGTATCGATTAAAGCTGCAACCTTCAGCGAAGTTCCAGAAGTAGACGATGATTTTGTAAAAGATGTCAGCGAAACCAGCGACACGGTCGAAGAATATCGTGCTGAAATTCGCCAGGAACTGGAAAAAGAAGCGGCTGAACAAGCGGATCGCACTTTTGAGCGCAATATAGTTGAAAAAATTGCCGAAAACAGTGAGATAACAATGTCGGATTTCCTGGTTGAAGACGACGTGGAAAGAGAATTACAGCGTCAAAGCCAGCAATTCGAGATGTATGGTCTGCGCTATGAAGATTTCCTGGCTTATTCCGGACAGACATTATCAGGTGTCCGTCAGCAAATGGCCCCCAAGTCCCGCAAAAACCTTACTCTAGCCTATACGATAGATGCCCTTGATGAGGAAGTCTCTCTTGATATTACAGACGAAGAAGTTGAAGATATGATAGCAAGGTTAGCCGAACAATCCCAGCTGTCAGTTGAAGAATATAAAGAAAAATACCTCGATGACAGTGAAGAAAGTAAAGAGCGGCTTGAATATCAGGTGAGGAGCCAAAAACTGCTAGACCTTTTGCGCGAATGGAGCGTTGCAACTGATATTGATCCGCACGACCAGGAACATGAACACGAACACGATCAAGAACATGTTCATGATGAAAATTGTGATCATGACCATGAAGACAATAAAGAAGAAGAGAATAAAGAAGAAGAGTAGTGTTTAGCTTATAATAGAAAAGAAACAGTTTTAGCTCAAGAAAAAGGAGTTATTATAA
>CAZVVR010000082.1:2875-6223 GCA_964630605.1 uncultured Mageeibacillus sp.
TTAGCTTATAATAGAAAAGAAACAGTTTTAGCTCAAGAAAAAGGAGTTATTATAAGGAGTTATTATAATGATAGAACCAATTCGTAACAATTTAGTACCAGTAGTAGTAGAACAAACAAGCCGCGGCGAACGTTCATATGACATTTTTTCACGTTTGCTTAAGGAACGTATTGTTATCCTGAGCAATCAGGTTGATCATGTCAGCGCCAATTTAATAGTTGCCCAATTGTTATTCCTGGAAGCTGAAGACCCGGATAAAGATATTCAGTTCTACATCAACAGCCCGGGCGGAGAAGTTTCTTCGGGACTGATGGTGTACGACACTATGCAGTATATTAAACCAGACGTTCAGACTATTGCCATGGGTATGGCAGCCAGCATGGGAGCATTTTTGGTTGGAGCCGGTGCCAAGGGTAAACGTTTCGCCCTGCCCAACTCAGAGATTATGATCCACCAGCCTTCCGGAGGTACCCAGGGTCAGGCTTCGGATATCAGTATTGCAGCTGAGCACATTTTGAAAATGCGCAAACGTCTGAACAGGATTTTGGCAGACATCTGTGACCAGCCACTGGAAGTAATTGAACGTGACACAGAACGCGACCATTGGATGGACGCTCAAGAAGCCATAGAATACGGAATCATTGATAAAGTCATGACCAGATAAACTTAATAACAAGTTTGGCTGAGTCGTGTTAAGGACAAAGTTATATGACAGATAAGCAAAATAATGAAAATATGTTTGAACGAGTTCATTGTTCATTCTGCGGTAAGCCCGACTCTCAGGTTGAACGCCTGATTGCGGGACCCGGCGTTTACATATGCAATGAATGTGTTGCATTGTGCAATGATCTTTTACAAGAAGAAAAGAGTATCAGCTTTGCTTCGCGGGAATTGAGCAGAGAAACCCTTCTGTCTCCATATGAGATTAGGTGCAAGCTGGATGAGTATGTAATCGGACAGGATTATGCGAAAAAAGTCTTAGCAGTATCCGTTTACAACCATTATAAGCGTGTGTTTTCCGACCACATTGACGGTGAAGATAAAGACGTCGAACTGGCAAAAAGCAATATCATGCTGTTAGGCCCTACCGGGTCAGGCAAAACCCTGCTTGCCCAGACTTTGGCCCGGATCCTGCATGTTCCTTTTGCAATAGTTGATGCCACGGCACTAACTGAGGCTGGCTATGTCGGAGAGGACGTGGAGAATATTTTACTGCGTCTTATTCAGAATGCTGATTTTAATATAGAAGCTGCTGAAAAAGGCATTATATACATAGATGAGATCGACAAAATTTCACGGCGTTCAGATAATCCCTCAATTACGCGGGATGTCAGCGGCGAAGGTGTACAGCAGGCGTTATTGAAAATTTTGGAAAGTACAGTGGCCAATGTGCCCGCCCAGGGTGGACGCAAACATCCACATCAGGAATTCATGCAGATTGATACGAGTGATATTCTGTTTATTTTAGGCGGCGCCTTTGACGGCCTGGATAAAATTATCCAGAGCCGCATCGGCAGTTCAGCTATTGGTTTTGGTGCGGATGTCAAATCAAAAACCGGTGATGATTCCAAAATCTTCACAAAACTGTTGCCTGAGGATCTGCTGCGTTACGGTCTGATACCTGAATTTATCGGCCGAGTTCCTGTGCATGTCGCCTTAGAAGGACTGGATGAGGAAGCTTTGGTTCGCATCCTGACCGAGCCGAAGAATGCTTTAATCAAGCAATATCAAAAGCTGATGACTTACGATGACGTCGAACTGAACTTTGAGGAAGAAGCAGTCAGGGAGATTTCACGCCAGGCTCAAACTTTAAAAATGGGTGCCCGAGGTTTGCGCACTGTTTTAGAAGATGTGATGCTTGATATTATGTACGAGATACCATCACGAGCTGATGTTGAAGAAGTTATTATCACAATGGAAGCAGTGCGAAAACAAGCTCCGCCTACAGTGATTTACGCAGAAAAAAAGGCTCTTGAAGAAGGAGCATAAATTAAACACCGGCGCAAAGAGCGCTAAGCAATTTATATGCAAAACCCGGTTGCACTTGTGATAAAACGGATTTTATATCCGCAGCGGTCAAAGTGGAGCCGGGTTTTTTTAGTAAGGCTGCCACAAAGCTGCGGCCAAGACTTTCGCGATCAGCGTTGTGAATAAAATTAAAGCTGTATTGTTTGCCGCAGTCGAGAGCACCCTGTTCTTTCAAGGCCAATTTGCTGGTATAGCCGGGAGTGCCGCTCAGCCTGATCGTCTTTTTATTGCAATCATGCTCAGCAATAAAACTATTGTATCCGGGCAAAAATATTTTTGATTTGTCAAAATCTATCAGGATAGCCTGTTTTTGGCCTGTAATCATAATGTTATCCGGGCTCATATCACCGTGCCAAAGTCCTACTCCGCTCAAATCAGCAAAATCTACCAATGCGGCCTGAATCTGATCAAAGAAACTTTCATAAAGTTCCGAAATTTCTTTTGTGATTAAAGTAATCGTTTGGAGAGAAAACTGTCGCAAAGTAAGTGCAGACAAGTGTTCAAACAAAACCACAACTTCGTCCGGACTTTCTTTAATGTCAATTTGTTTAACTTGATTAATCAGAAGTCCTGTGCGTAAGCCGGATACACTTTCAGCGGGTAGATTATCAGTATTATTTATCCCCAGGCAACGCAGCAGGTGTGGGTGGCGAAAACGAAAAAGATGAGGTATCAAAGTGTAATCTGCGAACGAAGACAGGAGCCTGGCTTGGTAGCAGCGGCCGTAGGCATCATGCAGTCGGAAAACCTCATTTTCGTCAAGATTGTTAATAAATGTATCTTTTTCTATAATCATATCTCGTACCTTGCCGTCAGTATAAGTTCGATCCTTATGATATCTGAAATTAAATTCTGTCAATAGCTGACAGCGACAGTCAAAACAAGCAAAAAACCGGTTGATATTTATTATATTTTCTGCGTTTTAGGCAAACCTTATTCAATAACTTTATCGTGGTAGAATAACAGTAGTTAAAAAGCAATAGTTAAAGAATGGAGGTATGCTTAAATAACCATGGCCGATTCAAAACAAGATAGAAATCAAAAAATAAAAAGTCGCCAGTTAACTCCGCGCGAGGAGTCACCTGACCGGGAAAAACAGACCCGGCAGGCTGGAAGCAAAACTGCACGCAATAAAAATATTAATCGTAAAAAAAGCCGTAAAAAGAAAAAGATATATTCCGGTAAGTCGGATGACCAGAGACAACCGGGCCCAAAACAAAGCGGCAGCAAGCAGACCGGAAAGCAGCGTGTTACCGGTAAAGAGAGCCCGAAACAGACAAACGTCAGAGACCAGCGAGCCAGTAAAAGCACCAAAAAACA
>CAZVVR010000083.1:0-3957 GCA_964630605.1 uncultured Mageeibacillus sp.
ATTTTGGACAGCAATAATACTCATTAAAACATTCCTTTAAACATCAGACCCTCTGCATAGAATCGTGCCTGCATAGAATCGTGCCTGGCACCAAATTATGCACGGCGCATGAAAACGTGCCTGGCACCATGCTAAGGCTTCACTTTCATGCTGAAGGCGATGATGCGGTTGACTTCCTTGAAGCCGGCCTTGCGGTGAAAGGCTTCGCTGACTTTGTTGTCGAGCTCACAGTCGGAGGCCAGTTCATGGCAGTCGTGGGCCAGCGCCCAGGTTTTAGCAAAGTCGATTAATTCTCTGGCGACACCTTGCCGGCGGTAT
Organism: uncultured Mageeibacillus sp.; assembly: GCA_964630605.1. GTDB lineage: Bacteria > Bacillota > Clostridia > Saccharofermentanales > DTU023 > DTU032. Next base: position 319 of record CAZVVR010000083.1, read on the forward strand.
TCTTCCTTTACAAAAATGCCTTCAATGTAGGCAACCGGTCCTTCGCTGCACCCTTCGATATAGTCCTTGCGCACAGAAAGGCTAATGAAGCCGCAGGGCTCGCTATCACAGTAGTAAAGAAACTCGTGGGGGAGTCGGCCATGGGCGCGTTCGGCCAGAAATTCCTCCGCGCTGTTATCCGGCCACAAAGTGGAGCACTGCCGGGCCCAGTCTTTTTCGTTTTCCTTAGATACGGGAATAATCATCGCAGTTCCTCGTTGATTAAATGAGTGCCTGCATAGAATCGTGCCTGGCACCAAATTATGCACCGTGCATAGAATCGTGCCTGGCACCAAACTATGCACCGCGGCTTAATTATAGGTGACGGTGGCCAGTGCCTGGTCGTCTACAACCAGAATCCAGGTCAGCCCCGGGTTGAGGACCAGCTCTTCGCCGTCCAGATAGTAGATGATCGGATCCGTGTGCGAAGCTTTATCCCAGGTGATATCGTACTTTTTGCCGCCCGTAATGTAAGTTGCCTCAACGTTTTGGTCGATCCAGTCGACCTTATTATGAACTTGGTTTGGCATCATACCATGCGGACGATACAAAACCATAATATTGGCGACTTCCAGCGCCTCACCGGTTTGCTCGTCTACCAGCGTATAACCATCATTAATTTTGTTATACACATTAGCCTCTTCGTCATACTGAAAAAGCTCCTTCGAAACGTTGTATTGATAAGCTATGCTCTTTACGTCTTCTCCGCCCTCTGGCAGCAAAAAGCTTTCCCGCACACGCAAGCCTTCAACCGGCTCATCCGGCTCGATCGACCCGTAAGCACTTTCCGCCCAGGCATAACAATCTTCCATCGTTGTATAAAGATTATGCGGTGCCACGCGGTGCGAGCTGCGGTAGAACATGCCATAAAAACCTTTGAGTGCATCCAGAATGCGGATATCATTAACAACCGGACTGGGCGCTATCACCCTGTAATTCCCCGCATAGGCGTAAAAAGCCTGATGTTGGGCCACCAGATCCAGATAAGCAGGCCGGGCACTGCGAACCGGTCCGATCACGCCCTCCTCAGCGTCAACCAGCATCAGAAACCGTGTCGTGCGACCCTCCGTCATCATTTGATAGATGAGTTTGGCCTGCGACAGTCCGGACTGCGGCCGGGCCTGATAGGTGTTGTTGATCATAAAAGCCACCGGATAGCGGCCGGGAAACATCAGCTCGTCCTCAGGCTCCGGCGGTTCAGTGGTCGTCGTCGTAGTGGTCGTCGTTGTGGTAGTGGTAGTACTGGTACTAGTAGTCGTAGTTTCCGTTGCCACGGTCGTTTCCGGTTCAGTTACCTCAGTTTCACCGCTGCCGCAGGCCACCAAAACCAGCATTAGCAAAACCGATAATAAAAAAGCCAAACCCCTTTTAGTTTTCATATCTTATATCTCCTTAAAAAAGCTCAGTTTCAACTTAAAGTCAATTATACATTGAAAAAGAAAGACAGGTTATATAAAAGACTTGTTTTCGTCGCTCTGCTCTTTTTTAATCCATCTTCAGGGTCATAGCATTTACCGCCACGATGACTGTGCTTATAGACATAAGGATGGCTCCAACTGCTGGTGAAAGGATGATACCCCAGGGGGCAAGAATCCCTGCCGCCAGTGGAATTGCAAGAAAGTTATAACCTGCACCCCAGGCCAGGTTTTGTTTCATCTTGCGCGCAGTGTTTTTAGCCAAGTTAAGAATATGTAAAATATCCGCAGGGTCGCTTTTTATCAAAATAATGTCCGCGGAATCAATGGCAACATCGGTGCCGGCGCCAATGGCCGTTCCCACGTCGGCGCGCGCCAGGCTGGGAGCGTCGTTAACGCCGTCGCCGACCATCATGACCTTAGAGCCGCGTTTCTGGTAATCGGAAACGATGCTTTCCTTGTCCTGGGGCAGCAACTCGGCGTGAACATCGTCGATGCCCAGCTGTTCGGCCACGACTGCGGCCGATTGCTTGTTGTCACCTGTCAGCATGATCGGAGTGATACCGGCATCCTGCAAAGCAGAGATCATCTTTTTGGCATCGGGCTTTATCTCGTCACCCTGGGCGATAATGCCGGAATTCTTTTCGTCGATCAGTAAAAAGCTGACGGAATTGCCCTGGGAGGACAGTTTCATATATTGGTCGTGGTCGTAATCGATATTGTTTTCCTGCAAATAAGAAACGCTGGTGACCTTGACCTCCTGGCCGTCCACCATGCCTTCGATACCGATACCGGGCAGATTTTGCACGTCAGTGGCCTGAGGAAGATCCAGTCCCAGATCCTCGGCTTTGTCTAAAATACCAACTGCCAGGGGATGACTGGAGCTTTGTTCGACCGCCGCCATTAATCTGAGGGCGTCCTCATCACTCAGGTTTTCCGCAAACGACTCATAGGCGTTGACAGTAAAACTGCCGGCGGTGAGAGTTCCGGTTTTGTCCATCATTACTACGTCCACCTTTTCCGCGATCTCGAGGGCGGAGCGCCGTTTGACGAGGAGTCCGCTTTGGGCACCGAGCGAGGTTGAGCGGGCGATAACCAGTGGAACCGCCAGACCCAGAGCGTGCGGGCAGGCGATAATAAAGACTGTGACCATGCGTTCGACGGAAAAACTAAGGTCGCCGTCGACTAAAAGCCACACTATCAGGGCAATGATTCCTACTGAAAGTGCGACAAAAAAGAGCCACTTGGCCACCTTGTCGGCCAGTGTCTCGACACGAGCTTTTTCGCGTTGAGCCGTGCTGACCAGGTCCATTACCTGGGCCAAAAAGCCTGATTCGCCGGTGCCTGTGACCTCTATTGTGATCGTGCCGGAGCCATTTACCGATCCGCCGATGACCTCATCATGTACTGACTTCTTAACCTCCATAGCTTCACCGGTCAGCATAGATTCATTCACGGTGGTTGTACCCTCGATGATCTCGCCATCAGCGGGTATTTTGTCGCCGGCGCGGACGATCAGCCGATCGCCGGTCTCGACCTCCTGTAAATCAACTTCGCGTGTGGAGCCGTCTTCTTCGACAATAGTCGCTGTTCCCGGCAAAAGCTCAGCCATGCGTTGCAAAGCGTTGCCGGCGTTCTCGATGGCGTTGTTTTCCACCCAGTGTCCCAGCAGCATGATCAGGATCAAGGTCGCCAATTCCCAGAAAAAGTCCATAACGTAGCTGCCGGTGCTGAGAAGGTTGTTGTTGATGAAAGCATAGACACTGTAAATATAGGATGTAGTGATGCCCAGTGTGATCAAAGTCATCATGGCCGGGCTTTTATCCTGCAACTCCATTTTCGCACCTTTTAAAAAAGGTGAGCCGCCATAAAAGTAGAGGGCAGTGGCGAAGACGAGGACAATCCAGTCGGAACCGGGAAAGGTTATTGTAAAGAAAAACTCGCGTCCCATGAAGGTTGCAAAAAGAAAGATTGGTATGGATAAAATCAGCGATATAATAAAACGCCGCTTAATATTGCCCAGATGATGCCCATGGCCCAGCTGCGGCCCGCCACCATGCCCACCGTGACCACCATGTTCGCCGTGTCCGTCGTGAGCAGCGTGCGAATTGTGCGAATCGTGCGCAGCGTGTTGATCGTGCTTTTTACTCATAAATTATTCTCCTCTTCGTGCATAGAATCGTGC
>CAZVVR010000083.1:4057-6204 GCA_964630605.1 uncultured Mageeibacillus sp.
GTTGATCGTGCTTTTTACTCATAAATTATTCTCCTCTTCGTGCATAGAATCGTGCCTGGCACCAAATTATGCACTTCTCGGTTTGCATAGAATCGTGCCAGGCACGATTCTATGCAGGCAACCAAACTCTGTACGTCTCAGTTTGTGATTAATCAATGTTCTTTTTTATGTAGTTTCGTAAAGTCGGAATATGACTGTGTTCGACGTCTTTTACGGAAGTTGTAAGCGTGACGTCATCGTTTTCGAGTAGTTCTTTGAGGGTCTTTATAAAATCATCGGCTGTTTCGTTATCTGATAGTTCTTGTTTATAAGCATCAGCGAAATCCTCATAATCCATTTTGCCCTCATGATAATCTTTTCTAATGTCGTTACTGGGGGTGATCTCTTTAGGCCACTCGTCAATCTGAAGATCTTCCTTGGACTGACCCCGCGGCCAAAGCCGGTCGACCAAAACACGTTGTCGGTCAGAATCATCCAGATCATAGACACGTTTATAAACTATCTTGTTCATGGTAAGCCTCCCTCTATACTTTGACATCGTTATATATCTAGGTATTTTGAATTTTACTTTATCCCGAAAGGCTTGCATTTGCTGTACCAAGCATGACGAGTGCATAGAATCGTACCTGGCACCAAACTATGCAGCGGCCCCCGCAGCGGCACCTAGCGAGTGCATAGAATCGTGCCTGGCACCAAACTGTTATGAAGTGACCCTTGTCAAGAACAAAATAAATTAGATTGTTCAGTGTATCTTCACATTAGTAGATCAATCCTTTGTCTGAGGACATTTTGAGGGGTTTTGCTACAGTATCTCGGCATTGGCCACTCTGTTATGCGCGGATTCGGTATCCCTTACCGCAGGTCAATGGTTCGCCGGGAGCTCTAACAGTCTATGCTCGTGAATCACTTTCGTGTCAACATATTTTGGTCGTAGATAACTCGAACCTTTACTTTCACGAAAACCCCTGAAGATGTCCTCAGTATGCATATGCTAATTTATCTTCCTTCTTCACTTTCTTACTGCTTCCTGAATTTTCGAATCAGGCTGCATCTCTTGCCTTCGTATTAGCTGTCATCATGCCCCAGATAAAACACGCTAACTCTCTTGCTATCGCTGTGACACTAACGTTTCTATTCTTCCCTTTACGCATCATCTGGTAATACTTTCGTCGCAATCTTTCGTTGCACCTGTCAGCATAGGCAATGGTCTGGCTGCTGTTTCCTTTCTGCCTGGTTTTGAGGGCTCTGGATTTATAGCCAACAGCTCCTTTGCAAAGCGACTGAGACGATTCAATCAGAATCCTTCGCAAATGTGAATTGCCGGACTTAGTTATGCCTGTCACATTGCGGTCTTCGTCGCTGGTCCGCTCTCCGGGCACAAGACCGAGGTAAGCGGCATACTTTCCTGCAGAAGGGAAACGCTCGAAGTCTCCTGTCTCAACCAGGATAGCTAAAGCGGAGTAAGTTTTAATTCCAACAAAGCAAGATAGCTTGCCTACATCCTCACGGTATCTGTCACTTTTTGCCAGTTCTTCAATTCTGCGCTCAAAGGCTGCCAGCTTGTCTGACAGTTGTCCGTACGTTGCCAGATACTCATCCAGTGTTTCACGCAAAAGCCAGTCCAGTTCCAATTTGCGTAACCATTCAAGGTGAGCCTTTGTCCAGTTTGTCATACCACTGTAGTTGTTACCGCTTCTAAGACAAAGAGCAAGGATTTGCTGCTTTAAGGACTTGAAGATTTTCTTGTGGTCATCTCGCATGCGGATATACTGTTGTACCATTTCGTCTTCTGCTGACGGGACATGGACATGTCTGCCTGTGCCATAAGCCAGGGATTTGGCGATGTTTATTGCGTCACGCTTATCTGTCTTTATTCTCCTGCTTTTCTCTCTTAGAAGACTGGTCGGAGCTATGATAAAACATTTGACGCCTTTGCCTGTCAGCTGGTGATACAAGCTGTAGCCCATGCATCCGGCTTCGTATGCGCAAATAAACTCGACGTCTTCTCCCAAAATTTTCTGCATTCTTTCCAGATACTGCAATACCCGGTGGTAGTCTGATTGAATTTTCATCGTGCCAAAGATCTGATCTTCGCCCTCTAAATTCGGCTTCAGACATACCAGTGTGTAACTGTCCTTGTGGACATC
>CAZVVR010000084.1:0-6105 GCA_964630605.1 uncultured Mageeibacillus sp.
GATCAACAATTTCCAGTGCATTTAGCAATTGACGTTTGTATTCATGTAAACGCTTAATTTGGACATCAAAGATAAAATTACTATCTAAATTCACAGCTTCATGCTTCTCGATATGCTCAACCAACAACTTTTTATTGGCTTCTTTTATTTCTATCACACGTCGCATGACGCTTGTATCGTCAACATATTTTTCCAAATCTCTAAGCATTCTGAGATCGCTAACCCACTCGTCTGAACCTATTAGTTCAGTTAGAAGATCAGCTAAACCGGGGTTACAAAGTTTCAGCCAACGTCGCGGCGTAACACCATTGGTTTTGTTATTAAATTTTTGCGGAGAATTCTCAAAAAATGGTTTAAACACTGTACTTTTAATAATGTTGCTGTGGATTTGAGCTACTCCGTTAATTGAATAACAGGCATATGCAGCCAGGTAGGCCATGTGTACCCTGCTATCATGAATAGGAGAAATTTGATCAACTTCCTGCTGATTTAAACCTTTTCCAGCCATTTCTTCTTCAAACTGTTTATCTATTCGTTCAACAATTTGCAATATTCTGGGAAACAGGTACCTGAATATTTCTACATTCCAGGTCTCCAGTGCTTCTTGTAATATAGTGTGATTAGTAAAGGCAAATGTATTACAAGTTATTTCCCATGCTTCTTCCCAGCTTTGCTTGTTTTCATCGATTAATAAGCGCATTAACTCAGGAATAGCCAGAACCGGATGTGTATCGTTTAGCTGAATACGATTGTAATCAGCAAACCTGGAGAAATCACTGCCGTGTTTTTCATAATATTCTTTTACAATAACCTGTAATGAGGCAGATACAAAGAAATACTGCTGCCTTACGCGCAGTACTTTACCGTCGTATGATGTATCGTTCGGATACAAAACACGCGTTATATCCTGAACTCGGTTGCGTTCAATAACTGCATCATCGAAACGCTGCGAATTAAAAAGGTTAAAGTCGAACTGTTCCGCCGGTTCTGCACGCCAAAGTCGCAACGTACCAACGTTATCAGTGCCGTATCCCGAAATGGGCATATCATAGGGCACGGCATAAACATCCAAATCGTCATAGTGCACCAGCATAGTGTCTTCACGGCGCGGAACAATAAAGGGATACCCCCACTCCATCCAGGAATCCGGATATTCCTTTTGAAAACCATTTTCAATTTCCTGACGGCACAAACCATACCGGTAGAGCAGCCCATGTCCCATAACTGGCAGATTCATGGTTGTAGAAGAGTCCATAAAGCAAGCAGCAAGCCTTCCTAAACCGCCGTTACCCAGTCCGGGGTCCCGTTCCTCTTCTAACAAACTATAAAAATCATGGCCCATTTCTGTTACTAGTTCTTTAACAGGCTCAAGGATACCCAGATTAATCAGATTGTTTTCCAAACTTCGACCTAGCAAAAATTCTGCTGAAAAATAATGCACCTGACGGTCTTCACTATATAATTTTCGGGTTTTTTCCCAATTTGGTGTCAGAGCTTCCATGACCGTACGTGACAGTGATTGATAAAACTCATATTCGCTTGCATTTTCAAAACCCTTGCCGAATTCAGAATGCAGATGTGATAACATATGTTCTTTAAATTTTTCTTTATCCATAATACTTACCTTTCGTAAACCGAAGCTATTATAACAGATATATTGATCCTGAGAATTAACATAATTTGACTGACACTGACTAGTTTCGTCAGCAGATAACCAACCGGGCAGATATTAACTTGATCAAAATAAATGTATGCTGATAATTCGTTTGTCCATACTGGCTGTATTGGTAAAATTGAACCATGATGATCTTTTGAAAAAAACCTGTCAGTTTTTTGATTTGCTGGCTTTAACTGTTCTTATAGTCATTCTGCGTTATTTAGAGGGTTTTTATTCATCTATAGAACTTAGCAAAGTTTGTTCTGAAACAGCCGTTATTTATACACTCCCCTTAATTTTAAGCGCTAGCTATTGTTTGCCTGTTGTCAGATCTAACATTGGATCAGGTGATATACTCTTTTTATTTGCAATAGCTCCTCTGGCACCTGGAATTAAGGCATTTTTGCTTTTATTTGTTGCCTGCGTGCTGGCACTTCCTTTAGCATTTTTACAATATTCCAAGAATAAATGCAAATATAAAAATAACAATTCAGCTTACTCATTCGCCTTTATACCTTTTTTAACACTGGCTTTTTTGATAATAAATATTTACCTGTAAAAAATCTGTGTCTGGCTGTTAACCTACATAACAATAAATGTATTTAATGTTATTGTATAAACCAATAACGTATATTGTCGACGGTTATTAATTAAAACTACAGTCAACTGCGGAAAAAGAGGTCAAGAAAATAGATATTAATAAAAATAATGAGTTAATAATTCTTGAACAGGAATCTGCTGCTTTCATGAAAGAGAAAACAGAAGCACAGCGTCTTCAGTTTGTACCTGCAATTACAGCGCTTCTCATTGGTCTAATTATGTTTGCGCTGACATTATTTCGTTATATATATCCAGCCTTGGAACTGTTCAATAAACAAAGCAGCTCGCGAATAATTGTCCTGAGACAGATTATCCACTTTGGAGTGATTCCTTTAGTCGTATTTTCTTTGATTCTTTTAATTTATAAGCCTTCGTCCTTTTTAATCTCCCAGCGCAAAAACACTTTTTTAACTGTAATTTCCGCTTTTTTGCTGGGAATAATTTCAGCCTTTTCCTACTATGTTGTGATTGAATTATTTAGTCGCCTTAACTGGATAGATCAGGTTAATACTTATTTGCCCAAATCATTAACGATACTTCAATCATTTTTACCTGCTTCAGGTATTAAAATTATCTCTACACTGGTTTTCAGTGTACTCCTGCCCACTGTGACCTTGATTCCTTTATTTCTAGGTCTTTTTCTTTCGCCTCTTCTGGGCAGCGGCAGAAAATTCCTTTCGATTACTTTTACCTGTCTTCTGGGAGCACTGATGCCTTTAGACAGTACAGGAATCTACGCCTATTTATTACTCTGGATATTGCTGAGCCGAATTTACACAGCAGGCAGCGGATTGATCTCTACAGCTTTTTCCTGCTGCGGTTATTTGGTAACTTTGATGTATAGCCCGCTTATTTTTGCACAACTTAATAATCAGTTTATAGCCTGGCAGTCAAGCTCTGAACTACAAGGAACCCTTCTGGTTTTTGCCTTATTGTTAATAGTTCTGATTTTGGGACTTCCGGGAATATTCTATTTCAACATACTTGACCGCAATCAACGTAGAAAACATCTGTCGCTTTCCCTGCAACCTCACATAAGTAAGCATCTGGAAAAAACTGAAATCAGATCCGCAGCCAGCTGGATTTTAATAGCTATAGGCTTGATTCTGCTGCTGGCAGCCTTGGTTCTGAATCATTTTATTTACTGATTGCTTTCGTACTCTGCTTTGTATCTGGCGGTCTTTTCTGCATGCTCCTCGTAAGTAAAAGAAAAATCTGTTGTTCCTTTTCCGGTTGCTGTAAAGAAAAGATAAGAATCCGCACCGGTCCAGGTGCGCTCCGTTGCAGGCCAAAGTACAGCCTCTATAGCTACTACTCCGGGAGAATTGATAGGTCCGGGAGGTAAACCATCGAAATAATATGTGTTATAAGGATCATTTGCATACTCTCTTAACTCGTTGGCACTCATCCAAAGCATAGCTTCTTTGCCGTCTCTGGTTCGCAAATAGTTTACTGTGGGTTCCGCTTCAAGGCGCATTCCGGCCTTTATACGATTAATGAAGACTCGGGCAATTTTGTTCATTTCCGGAACTGTGCCTTCAAGCTGTACAATGGAAGCCATATTTATGGCATCATCCAAGGTCATTTCCTGCTGTTCAGCTCTTTCATAATAATTACCTTCAGCAATCTTATCTTCAGTATTGTTCAAAAACATTCTGATAATTTGCTGCTCGGTTGAATTAATATCGAACAAGTAGGTATCAGGCCAAAGATATCCTTGCAATAACCAATCCCTGCCCGGACGCTCTTCAATGCCGGAAATAAAAGAATAATCAGTAAAAAGAGAAGGCCGCATCACCAAAGCGTCCAGCAAGTCTGGATTAAAACGCATGCCCGCTTCAATCATGCTGTCTCTCATTTGCTCATATGTCATTCCTTCAAAAAAGGTTATTGAAATCTGTTCAGGTTGCCTGGTTAAGATCAGCATCATTTCGTCATAGCTCATGTCCGGCAAAAGATAATGCGTGCCATATTGATACTGGCCATCGAAGCCGTTGAATTTAGAAATTAGCTTAAAGGCAAAAGTATTTTTAATTAAGTCAGCTTTTTTTAATGTTTCGGCGATATCCTGGGTATGGGACTGTTGTGCAATATAAATTTCCACGGCACCTTTGGTGTCAGCGGTTATTGGAGATTTCCCTTCCAGATCAAAAGACTGAGAAATCGAATCCAGTCTTTGATTTTGCTCGCTCACATAGCGAAATCCCAGAAAAAATCCAACCAGGATAGCTACAATAAGAAGAACAATAATTCCGAGAAATGTTAGAGTTTTCTTTACTTTCCTTGGCATTTATTATCCTGCACTTTATTAGGTAAATATGCTTTTACACAATTCATAATGTGCATTATACAACGCTGTTCATACGTGGTCAAAAAGCAAAGCCATCATTCCGGAGTCACAACTGACTTAGACTCATTGCGTGCAGCTTTACCTTTCCAGCGCAAAATAAGCGGAGTACCCTGAAAATCAAAATTATCCCGTAGCCTGTTTTCTAAATAGCGTTCATAAGAAAAGTGCAAAAGTTTGATGTCATTGATAAAGAAAAGTATTGTGGGTGGGGCAACTCCGGTCATGGTGGCATAATAAATTTTTAACTGACGGCCTTTTTGCTGTGGAGCAGGATGCATAATGATAGCATCTGCGACAACATCATTCAGCAGAGACGTTGGCATGCGGCGATGATAGGCTGCATGTACCTCTTTAATCGTTTGCCAGAGCAGATCTATACCCTCACCTGTTAAAGCTGATAAAAATATCACCGGAGCATAGCTCATAAAATGAAAACGCAAGCGCAAGGCCTGTTCATATTCCTTCCGGTACTGTGCGGATTGATCCATTAGATCCCATTTGTTGACTATAAATATCGATGCTTTGGCAGCCTGATGAGCTAAACCGGCTATTCTTGTGTCTTGGTTTGCAATGCCTTCAACGGCATCAATCATTATCAGTGCTATCTCACTGCGTTCCAGAGCTTTTCTGGTTCTTAAAGTACTTACATACTCTACACTGTCGTCGATCTTGCTTTTACGGCGCAGTCCCGCTGTGTCGATAAGGCGGTAGGTCCGGTCATCATATTCTACATAACTGTCTAACGAGTCACGTGTTGTACCTGGAATATCAGATACAATGCTGCGTTCTTCACCCAATAATTTATTGGCCAAGGAAGATTTGCCTACATTTGGCCGTCCCAAAATTGCAACTGGAATATTATCATCTTCTAATTCGTGCCGGATAGGCTCGGGAAAGTGCCTGACTATGGAGTCCAAAAGTTCTGTCAGACCCAACTTGTGACTAGCAGAAATTGGAATCGTTTCTGCAAAGCCTAATTCATAAAAAGAATAAAATTCAGGAGGCGGATCACCGGGAACATCAACTTTATTGACTGTACAAATAACAGGTTTTCCGCTTTTACGCAATCTCTGTGCAATATCAAAGTCAATGTCAGACAGCCCCATACTGATGTCCGTCAAAAAGCAGATTACATCAGCCATTTCTATGGCAACATCAACCTGCTGATGCATTAAATCCTGCAAACTGTCTTTCGACCCGGTTTCTATACCGCCCGTGTCAATGAGCACAAAATCATGACCGACCCAGTCTGCTTCAGTCATGATCCGGTCACGGGTAACTCCGGGTTTGGGTCCGACAATCGCCAAACGTTTTCCTGCAAGCGCATTAAACAGGGTTGATTTCCCGGTATTAGGACGTCCTACAATTGCTAAAATTGGCTTTTTCATCTTGATCACATTTTTTGTAACATGAAAAAGCAACGAGCCTGTGGCACGCTGCTCCATCCATGACAATAGTAAGTTTTACTCTTCTGAGCTTACTACTTCTCTTCCTTTGT
>CAZVVR010000085.1:0-6063 GCA_964630605.1 uncultured Mageeibacillus sp.
ATGATGATGAGAATTTTTATATCTATAGACAGATTATGAATGGTAGAAAGCAAAAAAGAAGATATTCCGGCGTTCCTAAAGTCAGGGTTCCGGATCAAAGAGAAGTTTCAGATACACGTGTTCGTAAACCGATAATGTTAGATAATGAAAAACAAGACGAAAATTCTCTTTGATATATTTTATAAGGAAATTTTGCTAAAAAAATACAAATTGTTGTCACATTAGTTTTGTATTATTTGTTGATCAAATTAATGATAATCTTGCTTAGGAGGTAAAAGTTTAATGTACAATCAATCAGGTAATTTTAATTCAGGATCTTCGCACAAGTCCTCCTATGATCCATATGGAGGTAATTATCAAAAGCCGGAACCGCCTAAAAAGCGCAGTCATGCTGTTTTTGCAATAATTGCTACTATCATAGTAGTTGCAATTCTATTTACCGGTTTAAATTTTCTTTTGTATACATTTGTGAATAACAGCTACAAGGGAGGCAATACAGAAGGAGGCGGAGAAAATGATCCCGCACCTCCGGCCATCCAGGAAAGCGAAACAGAAAAAGAAAAAGAAACCGAAACACTTCCGCCTTTAGAAACAGAGAAGGCAGACCAGTCTGAAGTTGAAGTTGTTAATCCGGATTTCTCACTGGTTGAGTATGCTCCGCCTTTGCCGCAAGACGGTAAAACAATTTTGACTATTCCTGAACTGACAAATAAAAATAGCCCGGCTACCGTTGCCATCTATACAGAAATTGCAACCCGGGGCGGCTTTGGTGATATATATCAAAGCACTGTATCAGGATCTGGGTTCATAATTACTGAAGATGGATACGTGGTTACAAACGCCCATGTTATTGAAGATCATAGCGCCGTTTATGTTTACCTGGAGGATAACTCCCGCTATGAAGCTATTGTGGTAGGCAGTGATGAATTTGCAGATATAGCTGTTTTGAAAATTGATGGAGACGGTGCTACTTTTCCGACTGTACTTTTTGGAGATTCGGATCTGATCCAGGTGGGTGAATTAGCCGTAGCCATAGGTAACCCAACAGGTCAATTGCGAGGAACTGTTACTCAAGGCATTGTTTCTGCGGTCAACCGCGAATTGTCCAGCACGCCTTTGCGACTAATACAGACGGATGCTGCCTTAAATCCCGGAAATTCGGGAGGCCCGCTTTTTAACGCCTATGGTGAGGTTATTGGAATAAATCAGCTGAAAATATTGGATGACGGAAGTGGTGAGCCTATTATCCAGGGCATAAGCTTTGCCATACCGGCAAATGACGCAATTCCCATTATTGAAAGCCTGATCCGGACAGGAAGCCATGAATGGCCCATGCTTGGGATTACAGTGATGGCCCTGGAAAAACATGACGCTGAAGAAAATAATTTAAGATATCCCGGAGTACTTGTGGTTTCAGTAGAGCCCAGAAGCGCTGCCTTTTTAGCAGGAATAGAAGCCGGTGACGTTATTTTTGAAGCTGAAGGTCAACCGGTAGCATCAACAGGTGAGCTGAACGATATCAAAAATACGCTTGATGTAGGCGACTCTATGTCGATTAAATTTGAGCGTAAAGGCGTGGTGAAAGAAGCGACTGTGGTATTGCAGGGGCGCTAATAAGAGGTGTGTGAGGTGTGTTGTGAAACTAAATGAACATGTAAAAATGGATTTTGGCAATGAGTTTGATGGTCTTTTAACAGCCGAAAAGGGAACAGTGGCTATCGGCAGAAAAGAAGGTCAGTTAAAACCTTATAATCTGCTTCTTGGAGCTCTTTTGTCCTGTCTTTATGCTACATTTTTGGACATCTCCAAAAAAATGAAACTCGAATTTATCGGCTGTGAGATGACAGCAGATGGAGTAAAGAGGGAAGAAACCCCGAACATCCTGCAACATGTGAAAATAGTCATGATTTTCTCTGACGCTAATAAAGAGCAAATAAAACGCTTTAATCGCGCTGTTGATTTGGCAGCAAAATACTGCTCAGTTTACCAAACCATTTCTTGTATCAGTGAAATGGAGCTGGAAGTCCAATTTAAATAAAATAAGTGACCTGAGCCAGGATGTCAGTCTAATTGTTATTAGTTCAGAGGAGAGAATATGAAGCGAAAAGGCTCAGTTAAAGAGCTTATTTCACAGCTGATCATTTTAGGTCTATTCGCTGCTGTACTTTATTTTATTTACAGTCAGTTGTCTGGGCGCCCTGAATTAAGCAATGTCAGGTGGCTGCATAATATTTTCTATTTTGCTGTAGTCATATTTGCAATTATGTTTTTGCTATTTTTACGCCAGTTTTTCAGTAATCATGCTCTTGAGCGTTATGATCCCGGTAGTCCGGAAAGTCTGCAACGTTTGTCCAAACTGCGCCGGTTCAGGCTTGCCCCTAAATATAAACATTTACAGCAAAGATGGAAAAAGCCTCTCGAGGATATTAAGAAATTTTTCTACAATGATGATTACAATCTGGTTCGCAGCGATCATTTTGACTTTATTTTTGAACGTGAACGCAAAATTCTGAGTCCCTGGCGTGGAAGGCGCTATATAAAACGTAGTTTCGTTTTTTATCATCCGATGCTGAATGTACTGATTGTTGATCAAAAGCTGAAGCAGGCAGAACGCTGGATCGATCATTATTGGGATCAGGCACCTTCGGATCGGAATTTTTTTATTTTTATAACCGACATGGAAAATTTTGAAGAAATAAGTTCAGCCGGCGCCGGTGTCGTAAATTTTTTAGGTACAATGAAGCAGGGGAGCCTGTATCCGGTATTAATCGACATGGATGGAGGACGTTACTTTTTTCCTGTGGATTTGAGCATATTGAAGCGCCGCGATCGCTTGCTCTACTACTATAAACGTTGGCAAATCAAGAGATTGATTAAAAAATCTGTTGCTGACAGCTGAATTTTAATGCTAGATAATAATTTTGGTTGAATGTCTGCTTTTGCAACCAACCGGAATTAAATTTATTTTAAAAAAAGTTGACATAACTTCAAGTCTTAGCTATGATATCAAAGCTTGATACGGGTGATTAGCTCAGCTGGTTAGAGTGCCTGCGTGACATGCAGGAAGTCATAGGTTCAAGTCCCATATCACCCACCAAAAAGCCCTGAATATTAATGTTCAGGGCTTTTTTATAGCTATTCAGCAGGATTAAAGCATTTTTATAAGTTAAAATATAAAGGTATGGAAGAGGACCGTTTTAATGACAGCAGTTGAGAAAGGAAGATACCGATCATGTCTTTGGAAAAATATAATCAGAAGCGTGATTTTGAAAAAACGTCAGAACCGGCTGCAAAGCGTAATTCTTCGGGTGATGAACTGATTTTTGTAGTTCAGCTGCATGACGCTTCCAGCCTGCATTACGATTTTCGCCTGGAATGGGACGGAGTGCTTCTGTCCTGGGCAGTTCCCAAGGGCCCCAGCTTCAACACGAAAGATAAGAGACTGGCCATTCATGTTGAAGATCATCCCTATGATTACCGGACATTTGAAGGCACAATACCTCAGGACGAATACGGTGGCGGTACAGTCATGATTTGGGACCGGGGTATTTGGGAACCTGATGACGAAGACGTCGATAAGAACCTGAGTGAGGGGATGATTAAGTTTGTCCTTAAAGGCGAACGTCTGCAGGGTAATTGGGTTCTGGTCCGTATGAAATCGAAACAAGGGGAAGAAGATAAAAATTGGCTTTTAATTAAGGAAAAAGATGATTATGCCCGGGAAGATACCGGTATAGAAAATTTTGAAACATCTGTTGTGACAGGACGTACCCTGGAAGAAATTGCAAAAAACAACGAAAACGAAATTGCACAGACAAAGACTGTTTCTGAGGAGAATAATTCTGCCTCTGATCGGATTAAGCAAGATTTTGTGATCGGCGGTTATACCACTTCTGATAAAAGTAAAACTGGGCTTTCTTCTTTGCTTTTAGGATTAAAGGAAAACGACGATCTCCAATATTTTGGTCGTGCAGGCACAGGTATAAGTGATGAAGCTGCTCAAGAATTACTCAGTAAATTTAAAAATATAAAACGCAAAACCAGTCCATTCAGTGAGGATATAGAAAAACGCAGCGACGAAACTATCACTTATCTGACGCCCAAGCTGGTCGCTGAAATAAAATACACTGAGATCACTGATAACGGTTTATTACAGCAGGCATCTTTCGAAGGCTTGCGAAACAGTGAAAGCACAGCTAAGTATGGAGATATCAGGCTGTCATCGCCAAATAAACTTATTTTTACCGACGACGATATCAGCAAGAAAGATATAGCAGATTATTACTGGAATATTAAAGATGAAATTCTAGCTTATATCGCAGATCGGCCTCTGACCCTGATTCGGTGTACCGATGGTATTGGAGAAGAATGCTTTTTTCAGAAAAATATGTTTCAGGATATACCTGGTATGGATACTTTCCCTTTTAAGAGAAATGACGGTGAAAAAGCTGAGGCTATGGTGATTCGTGATGAATCTGCGCTTATGGGGGCTGTACAGATGGGCGCAGTAGAATTCCACAGCTGGGGTTCTCGTACTGAAACAATGGAGAAACCGGATTTAATGGTTTTTGATCTGGACCCTGATGCAGGCCTGGAAATTGATCTTTTGCGCCGGGGCGCCAAAGATCTCAGAAAACTGCTGGAAGAAAAAGATCTGAAATCATATCTAAAGACCAGTGGCGGCAAAGGTTACCACCTGGTGGTTCCGTTAAAACCGGCTGCAGGCTGGGAAAAAGCACATGCTTTTGCCGAAATGATTGCAAAAACTATGGAGGAGAACTGGCCGGATCGTTATACGAATGAGATGCGTAAGGATAAACGTGAAGGACGAATTTTTGTCGATTGGCTGCGCAACAGTCGCGGTGCGACCTCGGTCAGTAATTTTTCCCTGAGAAGCAGACAAGGTGCCCCTATTTCCTGGCCGATACGCTGGTCAGACTTAGATGAGATCGAGCCTGGTCAAGTGACTTTGAAAAATTATGAAGATTACCGGGACACTTTGCAGGGATGGGCGGATTTTTTCCGGCAGAAGCAAACATTAGAATAGGTCGCTGATCATTCACGGATATTATTCATTTACAGTTTCAGTTAATTGCAGAGGCGGCTTATGGTAGAATGTTGCGGTGAAAAGACACCATTATCAGGGAAGGATCAAGCAGATGAATATTGCAGCACCACGGGGAACTAAAGACATATTGCCGGAAGAGATGTCTCGCTGGCAGGCAGTGGAAAATTTGTTTGCCACAGTTTGCAAACGTTATGGTTACGGTGAGATAAGAATCCCTACTTTTGAGCAGACTGAATTGTTTGCTCGTGGCGTTGGAGGTTCAACCGATATCGTGCGTAAAGAGATGTACACTTTTGAAGACAAAGCAGGCCGCAGCATGACTTTGAGACCGGAGGGAACCGCGGGAATCGCGCGTGCTTATATCGAAAATGGCATGTCATCTCTGCCTTCTCCGGTCAAACTTTATTATGATATGTCGTTTTTTCGTTATGAAAAAATGCAAAAAGGACGCTATCGTGAATTTTGGCAGCTTGGCTGCGAGATTTTTGGCAGCTCCAGTGCTTATGCGGATGCGGAAGTAATTGCGATTTTGGATACTTTTTTCACAGAGCTGAACTTAATTGAACGACAACTGGAATTAGGAAGCATTGGCTGTCCTCAGTGCCGTCCGGATTTCATAACTGCTTTACGTGCGCATTTTCAGGCAGATCTGGACAAGATGTGTGCTGACTGCAATGAACGTTTTGAAATTAATCCCCTGCGCATCCTGGATTGCAAAGAGGAAAGCTGTCAGCCTTTTATCGTCAATGCTCCTTCTCAGCTGGACTATCTGTGTCCGGATTGTGAGGAACATTTTAATAAACTCAAGCTGGCTCTGGATGCATTGGGGATCAGCTACAATATAAACAGAAGCATGGTGCGTGGGCTGGATTATTATACCCGCACGGTTTTTGAGTATGTATCTACACACGTGGGAAGTCAGGGATCCATCTGTGGTGGCGGTCGCTATGACGAATTGGTAGAAATATTGGGTGGCAAAGCTACCCCTGCGGTTG
>CAZVVR010000086.1:0-5935 GCA_964630605.1 uncultured Mageeibacillus sp.
CCTCCGCTTTTTTAATAAATCAATAAAATTCATAGTCATTCCTTTCTAAGAACATCGCTCCCAACCCGTGCATAGAATCGTGCCTGGCACCAAATTATGCACGTGCACCAAAGTATGGCTTTTACTCCATGCTCTCGTCGCCGGCGATCTCGTGTTTTATGAATTTTCCGGACCTCAGTTCGGCAAAGGCTTGCTTGAGATCCTCCTGGTTTGCCATCACTATGGGACCGCCCCAGGCAACTTCTTGGTCCAGACGCGGCGCGCTGAGGTAAAGCAGTTCAATCGGATCATCTGCTGCGGCTACAGTGACAGTCTCGCCATCAGTTGTAGAAACAGCCGTCTTTTCAGCGATCAGGTCATCGGCGATTATCGCATCGCCCAGCAGTGTAAAGAAATAGGCGCTGTGTCCTTCCGGCACCTCCAGCGTCAGTTTCGCCTTGGGTTCAAGCTGGATCGAGTAAAAATGTGCGTCAATATATTCACCCCGGAAAGCCTGATGCTCGCCGTAACGGCCGGAGATCACTCGGACCTTGCCGCCTTCGACCGGCACGTCGATGATATCTTCGCCCTCGATCGAATGGTAGGCAGGCGGACACATCTTATCCTGGGCCGGGAGATTCAGCCAAATCTGCACGCCCAGCATACGCTCCACCGGCTGCGGCATCTCCTCGTGTAAAATACCCGAGCCGGCTGTCATCCACTGCACCTGGCCATCGCGGATCACGCCTTTGTTGCCAAGGCTGTCTTTGTGTTCCATCTCGCCCCTGCTCATATAGGTGATTGTCTCAATCCCCCGGTGTGGATGGCGCGGGAAACCCGCGATATAGTCATCCGGGTTTTCGCTGTCAAATGAATCCAGCATTAAAAAAGGATCGTAATCCCTGACCGTGCTATGACCTAAAACCCGATGCAGCTTGACACCGGCACCATCCTGAGTGGCATAACCGGTAACTTTTTTGTCAACTTTTCTGCCCATAAGATACCCCCTGATCTTTTGTTTATTATCATTATGGTAACAGGAACCAATACTGGAAATCTGTCTGAACAGTTACGTTTTCAGCAAAGCCAGGGCGGCGTGCATAGATTGGTGCCAGGCACGATTCTATGCACTGCATACTTATGTTACATATAGGGCGGGACGGCGGATTTTGGTGTTTTTTGCGGTAATCTGGATGAAGAGATAGTGCGCTGATTTCAGCGCCGGTTGCATAGTTTGGTGCATCGTTTGGTGCTTGCATGGTTTGGTGCCAGGCACGATTTTATGCATGAGCTGTCAGAGGTGAGAGAGATGGAAGAACTTGATCAGTATATTAGTGGTTTGTTTGCCAGGATGCCTGATACTTCTAATCGAATCGAGCTGGAGGATCAGGTACGCGATGAGGCCTTTGGTCGTTACAAGGCACTTCTGGACAAGGGTCACAGTGAGGCTGAGGCTTTGGGGCTGGTGATCCCACGTATCAATGAGCAGGAAATTCGCAAGCAGCTAGAGTTTGGCTCAAAGCCTGTAGCTGCGCCTTTTGCCGCCCGGGGCTATGGTTCTGACAGGCGGCGTTCCAAGGCTGAAACGGCGGAGATCGAGCTGAAAGTGGCCGAATATCATCATTTTTTGCCCCGATTTAGGATGGCTATGGTGATCGGAGTGCTTTTGCTTATTATTGGCCTTGTGTTGGCTGTCTGGCTGGGTATCAGCTACTCCAACCTGCTTTACTCAATCGTCAGCTTTTTAATTCCTGCGGCAGTCGCAATATTTATTTTCATATATTTTGGCATGAAGCACGCCTCTTTTATTAATTATTTCCGTGCCAAAGAAGTTCATGAATTTCTCAGCCCTGAGATGGCCAAAAGGCTGCAGCGACAAAAAAAGCGCTATCGTGAATACGAAGATGAGCGGCATTTTCGCGAATTTGATTAAGGCCGGCAGACAACAGCAAAATGCCGGAGCCGTTTTTTTAAAAAATTGAGAATTTCGGGCATTGAAAGCAATTGATAGAAGTGTATGGAGGAGAGAAATGGATAATTTGCACAAGTATATTGATACGGTTTTTCAGAACTATCCCGATTCGCCGACCAAGGATGTGCTAAAAGATGAAGCTGAGGCCAAGTATCGGGCGCGGATTGATCAAGGTTTGAGCGAGGCAGAGGCGTTGGGGTCTGTGATTCAGGAACTGGATCTGGAGAGCGCGCGGCAAAAGTTGGAGAATGAGGCGGCGCCGATCTTCGGGCGGCCGGATGTTCCGGAAGAGGAAAAGCGCAAAATGGCGGCAGGTTTTCGTAAGTTTCAGCCGCGTTTTGCTGTCGGCATCGGTTTGGGTGTGGTGCTGGCTATTGCCGGCATCGTCTTGTCAGCTGTGGCGGGAATCTACTTCAATAACCCGGCCCTGACAGTAATTGCGTTTTTCGTTCCCATCGCCGTTGCCGTGTTTCTGTTCATCGTCTTGGGCATGCGCTATTCCAGTTACATGAGCTTTTTTCGTGCCAATCGTATGTATGAATATTTGAGTGCCGATGAAGCTAACCGCATGCTGCGGTTGGAATACCGTTATAAAATGCATCCCGGTGAAGATGGCTACAAAAAGGAGCGACGGCGTGAGGCGGCAAGTTCTATCCTCTGGCTGGTCACAGTAATAGCCTTTTTGCTGCTCGGCTTTTTGGGAAATTTGTGGCATCCCGGCTGGATCATCTTTCTCGTAGCCGCAGCCATACAAACACTAATATCGCTGCTGTAGTAGCCGGTGCATAGAATCGTGCCTGGCACCAAATTATGCACGGTGCATAGAATCGTGCCAGGCACGATTCTATGCAGACGCCAGACCAAAAAAGGTGCGACAAGCGCACCCGTTTTGGTTTTATGTTATTTCTCTATTAAAGACCAACGGCTTTGCGGCCGCGGGCTTACCGGTTACACCTATTTAATTTCGTAGTTCATGGTGGGTGCATTGACAATACTGTCTTTCACCGGGCAGTTCTTTTCTACAAATTTTACGTATTTCTCAATTTCTTCTTCTGTGTTGTCGGCGTCGATATGGTAATGAGTAGTGACTTCGGAAAATCCAATTTTGGCATCTTTGTTTAGGCCCAAAAACCCATCAGGATCCAAAACGCCTTCCACTTCAACGCGTACTGAATTGAGTTTGATTCTGTGCTTGCTTGCAAAAGCCTTTATTACTATTGCTTTGCAGGCTGCCAACGCCGTGAGCAGCGCTTCAACCGGATTCATGCCTTTATCATTGCCGCCCAACTCATGGGGTTCATCGATCACAATCTCAAAATCTCTAGCCTTACACAGCATGGTCAAGCCATCTTGACCCTCCGCCGTTGCTTTAAAAACTGTCTTAGCCATATTAGTGTCCTTTCGAATTTTAATTTTTTTGTCTTACACTTTTTTACCTTTAATTACAAAAAAATATTAGCATATTCGACTACTTAAAATCGTAGCGTAAGAGACCTTCTTGCCCCGGTTCAAGTGCCGCTAGTTCCGTGCCTTGACGCCATACGTAGGCACCGCCTTTTGCCTCATCTGCCTCTAAACGAAAGTTGTTAACGAAAAAGACCGGCTTGGCTAAAATTTGACTGCGATGGCGGTAGGCTTTGTGCTCGTTTTCTTTCCAATCCTCTGCCGTGTAATCGCAATGGACCGGCCAGAAAAAAGCGTCAACTTGCGGGTCAAGCTGAACGATCGTGTCCAGCAGCTCATCCTCCCAGAAATCGCCGCACACCATAATGGTAAAACGTTTTCCCATGAATTCGAAAACCGGAAACTCTTTGCCGCGGCGGTATTCGACGTTGGCCTCGGGAACCCAGGCACCGGGCGACACACGCTGATACTTAACCAGAGTCTCGCCCTTTTTGTCCACAATCATATAGCTGGCAAAAATACCACTGTGATCATTTTCGTAAAAACCGAAGCCGATGGCGAGGCCGTATTTTATTGCCAGCTGGCGGATCTTCGTAATTGCAGGGCTTTTCGTCCCTAAGGCGACCTTGTTAATATCATGTTCATAGTCAAAAGTCAGGCCGTTGAAACCTTGTAAAAAAGCTTCGCCAAACAAAACCAGATCAGATCGATCTTTTTTGGCCTCAGCAAGCATTTTTTCCATACTATTGAGATTTGCTTCCAGGTCATTGTCCACACTAAGAGTCGCTGCTAAAGAGATAATCATGAATCTATCCTCCCAAAATCCTGTGCCTAGGCAAGCACACTAAGATACAACCCCATTATAAGAGCCAATTACAAAGCAATCAGAAACATTTGCATAATTTGGTGCCAGGCACGATTCTATGCACCGGGCGCTATTTGGTTTGTTTTTTTATTAGTTGGTGGGCAAAAACTGCTATGACGATCGTAATGATTACGATACTTATCCATTGTGATAGTGAAAGAGGGCCGATAAAGCCGCGCACCACGTCTCCGCGCCAAAACTCGATCACGAACCGGAATACGCTGTAGGCAACAAGATAGATACCGGTAACAACACCCGGGCGAGGCTTTTTTCTTAGGATCAAAAAAAGTACGAGGGCCAGGAGTAAGCAGAATGCGGATTCGATCAGCTGCGTTGGTACAAGTGGTATGTCGCGCGGCGCGATCAGAGAATGCGGCATTAAAATGCCGTGTTTTGAGGGAACACCGTAGCAGCAGCCTACACTAAAGCAACCTACCCGCCCGATTGCATGACCCACAGGCAAAGCTACTGCGGCAATATCGAGTGTTGGCCAAAAGGGAAGTTTATACCGGCGCAGGTAACCGACCAACATCAAAAATCCGCCCAGCAAGCCGCCATAAAAGACCATGCCGCCACTGGCTATTTGTTCCAACACAGCCTGCCAGCCGGCTGCTGCCAGCTTTTTCCAATGAGGGATTAAAGTAAGCAGGTAAAAAAGTTTGGCGCCGACCACGCCTCCGACTAAAATCAGGGCTAAAACATTGAAAGCGTCAGGTCGGGGCAAATCCGCCCGTGGCGCCAGAAGATAAAAAATTATGCCGGCAACGATAAAAGCCAGTGCCAGCATAATGCCGTAGGTCGGCAATGTAAGCCGACCTACGGAGACAAAGGGTTGGATGAAACTAGAAAACAAAAGCAAAAACATTACTCACGTTTTTAATCATGTTTTTATTCAAAAACGTCCCAGTACCAGTTGTCTGCAACTCCGCGGTTAAACCAGCTGACACAAGCCAGGCAAGCAATCACGACGACCAGATTAATGATAACTCCGATGATGCCCATAACAAGGCCGGCTGTGGCCATTGACGATCCACCGATCTGACCTTGACTTTGCTGTATTTCTTTGCGGCCCATTACACCCAGTACCACGGCAACTATTCCCAAAAGAAGACCGAGAATTCCTACCACCAGGGTAGCGGCAAAGAAACTCATAATCAGAGAGAGAATACCGAGAACCAGAGACGCTACTGCCTTGGGACTGCTTTTTTCTGATTGGTGCGGCGGATAAGATTGAGGTGGTCCCTGTGGAGCATAGGGTGGCTGCTGATATTGACCTTGCTGCCCACCATACTGTTGCGGCTGTTGCGGTTGTTGCAGCGGCTGCTGAGGCTGCTGATACTGCTGTGGCGGCTGCTGATACTGCTGCGGCGGCTGCTGTTGCGGCGGCTGCTGTTGCGGCGGTTGCTGCTGAGGCTGTTGTGGTTCAGGTTGTTGCGCCTCAGGATGAGAACCGTTGTTATTCGGATCATTCATAGATATAACCTCCTATTACGTCTGCTGATCAAAACATAGTTAGTTGAGATCTTTTCCGGAAATTAGCTTGAAATCAGCAAAATTTCAATCGCAATTTCACTTGAATAAAGCATACAGTAAAAGTCGCGTTTTGTAACTCTTTTTGTTACGCAACAATTGGCCTGCTACCAGCCCCACAACCTCCCGCGGACAAAGCAGCTGCATGGCTTCGTGCATAATTTGGTGCCAGGCACGATTCTATG
>CAZVVR010000087.1:0-5920 GCA_964630605.1 uncultured Mageeibacillus sp.
ACTGGTCATAGCGACAGTAATTGTTTGCAACATCTGGGGTAGAGGTATGGTTAAAATTATCCCCATACTTATAGCTCTGATTGTAGGTTATGTCTTATCGCTGATCTTTGGCATAGTTGATTTCGGTGGTGTAGGTGACGCAGGTATTGTACATTTGCCTCTGGCGACTGAACGTTTCATGAAATTTGACGCGAGTGCAATCATAACGATTGTGCCTATAGCTTTGGCGACGATTATGGAGCATATAGGCGACGTCATGGCTATTGGTGGAACTACCCGCAGAAACTATATTGTGGAACCCGGTCTGCACAGAACCCTGCTGGGTGATGGTCTTGCAACCAGTTTGTCTTCCGCTTTTGGCGGACCTGCCAATACAACCTACGGTGAGAACACGGGCGTGTTGGTAATCACTCGTGTATTCGATCCCAAAGTTATGCAGATAGCAGCAATCTTTGCTATTATTGCCAGCTTTTTCCCGGTTATTGAAGCGGTTATTGCTTCTATTCCGGGTGTAGTAATCGGTGGTATTTCCTTTATCCTCTACGGTATGATTTCTGCTATCGGTGTTCGTACCTTGGTTGAGAATCAGGTCGACCTGACAAAGACACGCAACCTTGTTGTTGCTGCTTTGATTCTGGTATCAGGCTTAGGCTTTGATGCTCACGGTGGCTTAACCTTCCCGATCGGTGAAACACAACTGGTCTTCTCCGGCCTGGCGATTGCCGCACTTGTTGGTATTGTCCTTAATGCCATACTCCCGGGTAAAGACTATGAGTTCACACTCTATGATGAAGACGGAAACGCAGAAGTAGTTGAATAAAACCAAGAATTAAACATGTGCTACCAGAATTATTGTTTAATCGCGACCCCGGTATCTGCTGGGGTCGTTTTTTCTGCAAGAGAAATCTTTTTGCATTATTAGAGTATATAGCTGCCGGACTTTGCTTTCTTGGCCGGGTTCGTCATACTAGTAGAAATAAAAATAAAGTTAGGATTATAGATGAGTGATTCAATGGCGACAAAAACAAATTTCTCGAAAACTTTACTGACAGGACTATATTATTTTCTCATGATAGGTGTTGGGGTGTTTATTGTAGTTATTTTGGTTAACTATCTGGAATCCTTCACCATAGGAGGCACTACAACTTCTGAATTTGCTTTATTACTCGCGGGCCTGGTTATCGTATTCTATATTGCCAGTGCTATGCAAATGCCGCTGCATGAACTGGGACATCTGATATTTGGCAAGTTTAGTGGCTATAAACTTTTGTCTTTTCGTATTGGAAGTTTTATGTGGATTAAGAAAAATGAAAATTTAGAGTTCAGGCGTGTTAGATTTGCCGATTCCGGCGGGCAATGTCTGATGGTGCCGACCGAAAGACTAGATAATAAGATCCCTTATCTTCTTTATAATCTGGGCGGAATAATTCTCAATTTTCTAGTTGCGCTGATCGCTGCAGGTCTCGCCATTCTTTTTTCAGATATAAAACTTTTATCGCTTTTCTTTACTCTTGTTACTGCGTTTGGTGTAGCTTACGTTGTTATGAACGCCATACCAATAGTAGTAGGGAAAAAACATAATGACGCTTATAATATTTATACTATAAGTAAAGTTAAAGATGGTATGCGTGCTTATGAAATTCAGCTCAGGATAAGCGAGCAAACCGTCAAGGGAAAAAGACTTAAAGAAATGCCTGGAAGCTGGTTCGAAATGCCATCACAGCAGGCGATGAGCAACGGACTGATAGCCGTGGTTGGTATTTTTGCTTATAAAAGAATGCTTGATTTGCTGGAGATAGAACAAGCTGACAGTGCTATTACCAAACTTCTGGAGTTGGACAGCATCACGGCTGAACAACGTAAATTTATTATAGTTGATCGTGTTTACTGCGAGCTGGTAAAGGATAATAGAAAACCTATTCTGGAATACCTGCTTGAAAAGAAACAAACTAATTTTATGGATGCAAACAAGGCGGAACCTGCTATTATCCGGACTAATTTTGCATATGAACTGCTAAGTAATAAAAATTTCAAACTGGCTAAAAATTTTAAAAAAATATTAGAACAAGTTGCTGAAAACTACCCTTTTCCCCAACAAATTGATATGGAACGAGATTTGATGACTTATGCGGAAGAAATAGCTGATTCATAAGAAACTATTGCTGGGCCGATTATCAAGCATACTTGTCAATAAGAATTTCGAATTGAATATTTTTTTGGATGAGGTATTTCTATGTATGACCCCGAACAGCCTATCTATGCAGAAAAAGTAAAAAGCAGCATCAAGGTGCATATCGGGATTGATGAATATCCCGACAGCTGGTGGCAGACGATCTATTACGCATTGCAAATAACTTTGGTTGACTTCACACCTTTTATTTGGGCGGGACTTTTTGTTTCGTTGGCTGGGCTTCCTCTGTCAACGCTACCTGTACTGATTGCTGCTAGTTTCATATCTATGGGTATCGGAACTTTAATTCAGACCACAATAGGTAACCGTCTGCCGATAGTACAGGGGCCATCTGCATCATTGGTTGCCGCCATGGGCAATGTGACATCTGTTTACGGCCTGCCGGCAATGTGGGGAGCGGTAATCGTTGGAGGCCTGATCGAGTTTTTTATTGGCGCCAGCCGTGTTATGAGTAAAATTCGTAAGTTTATGCCGCCGGTTGTTATCGGTTCAGTTGTTGCCAGTATTGGTTTTGTAGCAGCAGGAATTGCTATAACCTGGACTTTTTCTGATCCAACACCTATTACTCTAACTTTAGCGCTGATCGCTTTTTTATTTGCTCTTTACCTGAAATTTCGCGGCAGGGGTATTATTAGCCAGGGATTTATTTTGATTTCAGTTGTTATTGTTGGGGTGATTGCCGGATCCGCCCTAGGAGTAATGGAGTGGAATGGCGTTAAAGAAGCGGCCTGGTTCGCTTTGCCCAGACTGTTTCCGTTTAAGGATTTTCCCGGAGTAGGGACCGGAAAGGCTATAGTAGTGACGGGCGCAGCACTTGTCGGTGGTTTTGTAGGATATATCGGGTCGATGTTTGAATCAATCGGCGATTATGCTGCTACCTGTGCCGCCACAGGCGAAATCTTTAAGGTAAAACATATTGACCGCGGCATTATGGCCGAAGGTTTATCCTGTTCTATCAGTGGCTTAATTGGCGGCCTGCCTACAACCAGTTACACACAAAATATTGGTATTGTCGCAGCTACAGGTGTGGCCTCAAGACGTGTTACCCGCGTTGCTGCCTTTCTTTTTTTGCTGTACGGCCTGTCTCCTAAACTTGCAGCCATGTTAGTGGCTATTCCACGACCTGTGATCGGCTCAGTTTTTTTAATCACAGCATCCATGATTATGATGTCCGGCTTTGATTTGATCTCCTCTTCGAAAGACGCAACTCAACGAGATATTATAATTGCGGGGACTACTTTGGGGGCCTCAGTTGCAATACCCCAATATGCGGCCACAGTGGGAGCAGAATGGGCTGCAAATCTGCCGCCTTTTCTTAATATGTTTGTAAAAAGTAACATATTTATAGCCGTTATTCTTGGTATTGTCCTTAATTTGCTGCTCAATGTTATTTTCAGGCCCAAAAAGGAAATTCAGGAAAAGAATCAAACAGAAAGTTAGCAGGAACTTAGCTGCTGTTTAAAAACAAGCAGATAAAATATATATAATAACCTAGTCTGGCAGATGAGATAGATTAAAGGAGAAAAACAAAATGGATTATTCGGAACAGAGCTTAAAAATGCACGAACTGCATCAGGGGAAAATAGAGGTGGTTTCCAAAGTTGATGTAGAAACTAATGAAGATCTCAGTATTGCTTACACGCCGGGCGTGGCAGCACCGTGCCGGAAAATCGCAGCCAATCCGGAGGATGTGTATAAGTACACTGCCAAAGGCAATCTGGTAGCGGTGGTCACAGATGGAAGCGCTGTGCTGGGTCTCGGTAACATAGGCGCAAAAGCTGCGCTGCCGGTAATGGAGGGCAAGGCGATTCTTTTTAAGGAATTTGCTGATGTCGATGCCTTCCCCATCGCCATTGATTCTCAGGATGTCGATACCATTGTGGAAACAGTCAAGTTGATCTCTCCCGGATTTGGTGGCATTAATTTGGAAGATATTTCCGCACCGCGTTGTTTTGAAATTGAAGCAAGGCTGAAAAAAGAACTGGACATTCCTGTTTTTCATGATGATCAGCACGGCACAGCAATTGTAGTTCTGGCAGCAGTGCTGAATGCTTTAAAGATAGTGGGCAAGGAGTTGTCTGATCTGAAAATAGTTGTAAACGGAGCGGGTTCTGCTGGTGTTGCCACTATAAAACTATTGCAGACGGCAGGTTCAACCAATCAGATTGCCTGCGGCAGAAAGGGCGCTATTTGCAAGGGTATCGCCGGCATGCGCGAATCCTACATCTCACTGGCCGAAATCAGCAACCCACATTTGGAAAAAGGCACACTGGAAAATGTGATCAAAGGAGCTGACATCTTTATCGGTGTGTCGGGACCTAATGTTTTGACAGCTGAAATGGTTAAAAGCATGAATACAGATCCGATTGTTTTTGCACTGGCAAATCCGGAGCCGGAGATTTTACCTGATCTGGCCAAAAAAGCCGGCGCCCGCATAATAGGAACGGGTCGATCGGATTTTCCTAACCAGATTAATAATGTTTCGGTTTTTCCAGGATTATTCAAGGGTGCTTTGAGAGTGCGCGCCACTGAAATAAACGAAGAAATGAAATTGGCAGCTGCTATAGCTATTGCTGATTATATACCTGAAGACGAATTACACGCAGAGAACATTATGCCCAGCGCTTTAGATAAAAACGTGGCTGAGGCTGTTGCTGACGCGGTAGCACAAACCGCCAGAGATACAGGAGTGGCGAGGGTTTTAGAATAAATTTGCAGCAATTTTTAAAACCGGCTTTTAGCTGAACAACCATTCACCTTTGACCTTGTTTGTGTTATTATTTAAACGAATACAGACAAAAACGGGCGGATCTGCCGCTCGTTTTCATGACAATTAACGAACCGGGCCGAAGATTTTGTTCTAGAGGGGTGAATATGAATTTTACGTTAAGCAAAGAACAGAAATTAGCGCAGCAGCTTTTTCGTGACTTCACAAGCAAGGAAGTAGAGCCGCTGGCCAGGGAAATTGACGAAAATCACAGTTTCCCCGGTGAAAATGTTAAAAAAATGCAAAAATATGGTTTCATGGGTATTCCATATTCCAAAGATTATGACGGACAGGGCTGTGATACATTAACCTATGTGCTGGCAGTTGAAGAAATATCACGGGCTTGTGCCACTACAGGTGTAATCGTATCAGCTCACACATCTCTGGCTTCCGGCGCCATAGACAGCCAAGGTACAGCTGAACAAAAAGAAAAATATTTGCGACCACTGAACACTGATAAATTGGGTGCTTTCGCCCTGACTGAACCGGATGCCGGAACAGACGCAGGCAGCCAAAAAACAACAGCTGTTTTAGACGGTGACGAGTATGTTTTGAACGGATCGAAGATTTTCATCACTAATGCCGGACCGGCAGAGATTTATATTGTTTTTGCCATGACAGATCCCAGCAAGGGAACTCGTGGTATTTCTGCTTTTATTGTGGAAAAAGGCACGCCGGGTTTTGACTTCGGTATTGCGGAAAAGAAAATGGGCATTCGCGGTTCATCGACGCGGGAGTTGATTTTTACAGATTGCCGTATACCTAAAGAGAACTTATTGGGCCGAGAAGGCAAAGGTTTTGGTATTGCCATGGGAACCCTGGACGGCGGCCGCATCGGTATTGCCGCTCAAGCAGTGGGTATTGCTCAGGGGGCTTTAGATAAAACGATAGCTTACGTTAAAGAGCGCAAACAGTTTGGACGCACGATTGCAAAGTTCCAAAATACTCAGTTTCAAATCGCA
>CAZVVR010000088.1:0-5876 GCA_964630605.1 uncultured Mageeibacillus sp.
GATTAGCTCAGTTGGGAGAGCGCTGCGTTCGCATCGCAGAGGTCGAGAGTTCGAGTCTCTTATCGTCCACCAAAAAGCCGGTTGAAAACAATCGGTTTTTTTTATCCGTACATTTTAGATACAACCCAACTAGTCAGCCTGGTTGGCATTATCTTATATAAAGTCAAGAATAGTCGATAGACAAACCCTACACCATAAAGTGTTTTGGGTCGTCTTTTTCTGGCATATCTAAAAAGTTGGCCGGCAACAAACTCAGGTGCATGACCATTATTTTCATCCAGCTCCATCTTGCTGATAGAACGCTCTTCATTTTTTTGATAACAGGACCAGGTATCTGGATTTTTTTCACGGTTACCAGTAAAATTCGTCTGACAATCGCCAGGCATTACAGAAATAACCTTAATCTCATCTGATATAAGTTCCGTATTCAGGGCCAGTGCTAACATATTAAGTGAAGCTTTGCTGGCGGAATAAAAAGCCTGGTATGGTATGGAGATCTCTCCCGCCACCGAGCTGGTCAGGATAATTCGTGGATTTTGCGCTTTTCTTAAAAGCGGTAAGCTTTTTTGTAAAACAGATACAGCCGAAAAAAAGTTAACATCGAATTGCTTAATCATCTGACTCTTCTTGGTACCGGCTACTGTACCGGAAATGCCAAAACCGGCGTTAGAGAATAAAACATCACAGTAGTCCCATTTCTCCCCGATATCCTGAAAGGCCGCTTTTAACTGTTCTTCATCACAGATGTCACAAGAAATCTGCCAGAGTTTTCCTGCCTTTTCCTGACCGGAAAAATCTGATTGGGTTCGCGACAAACTAATAACATCGATTCCGGCATTTAATAAAATATTAACCAAAGCAGCGCCAATACCGGAACTGCCCCCTGTAATAATTGCACGAGTAAGTCTCATAACAGATTCTCCCATCAAGATTGTATATTTCTATCTTGACAGTAGTTTAACAGAAGCAAGATCCGGCAATGAATTTATATTCATTCTTACTTTCGATTACTAAGGTTCGTTTGGGTTATTAGTCATGATAAAATGAGTTCAAATGTGGAAAGGACCAGATATGATAAGAACATTTCTAACAAAAAAGCATATTCACCGTATTCTTCTTTTCTGTCTCGTCTTTACTTTGGCAAATGTCAGCCTTGCTTGTAATAAAAAGACCAGCTCCATTACTGAAATTCATATATATACCAGAGATGCTGCTTCGGGAACACGCCAGGGCTTTGAAACCGAAATCGGCCTAAACGGTGGTCTTAGCGACCAGGCCAGCGAAGTTGCATCCAATGGTGAAATGATTAATCGTATTGACCGCGATCTGAACGGCATTGGCTATGTTTCGCTTGTTAGCATTTCAAAAGAAGACAATCTGAGAGCTCTCCCCTATAACGGAATTGAACCATCAGTAGAGGCCGCAATATCCGGAGAGTATACACTGTCTCGACCTTTTTCTTACACCACTCGCGCGGCCGGTGATTACGATAGCGACGAAAAAGAGCAACTCATCAGAGCCTTTGTTGTATTTTTAACAGAATCAACAGAAGGTTTGGAAGCTGTGCTTGATGCCGGTGGTATTGTTGATGTAACAGCCGGTAGTCCATGGGATGAATTAAAATCAGACCATCCTATAGTCAATCAGGATAACGGTCATATCGAAATTAGAACAGGTGGCTCTACGTCAGTAGAGAGAACGGTACGAACCGCTCTGGAAACCTTCCAGGTTTATGCTGGAAATGTTCAGTTTACGCTTGATCAAACCGGATCAAGTGACGGCTGGCTGCGTGTATTGGGCAACGAAAAAGACGGGCCCAACGCCAAAGATATAGGTTTTGCTTCAAGAGAATTCCAAAACAAGGAAAATACCAAAAATGCTATCGCCTCCGGAGTTTTTTGCCGGGATGCCATTGCTGTGGTTGTGAACGCTGAAAACGGTTATATTTATACTGCTACCAGAAATCAACTTCATGCTATTTTTAGCGGAGAGATAAATAAATGGACAAAGTTAGAATCTTAAGGAAAGAGTATGAAAGATCGTAGATATTTAATAAACCGAATCTTTCGGGGTATTTTTCTTTTTGCAGCCTTATTCGCGGCGTCAATGATAGTGTTCCTACTGATTTTTATCACGATTCGGGGCATCCGGCCATTTCTTCCGGGTTATCCGGAGCGTCAACATGTCTTTTCTTTTTTAAGCGGTATGAAATGGCGGGCTGATCAAGGGGTATACGGAGTTGGTTTTATTATCATAAATACTCTGGTAAGTTCAATTCTGGGCGGGTTGCTAGCGTTGCCGCTAGCTGTTCTCACGGCCATCGTAATCGGAAGGATTGCTTCTTCTAAAGTCAGCCAGTTTTTGACAACTGTCGTTGAAACCCTGGCTGCGATCCCCTCAGTTGTCTACGGAGTTTTCGCTGCCGGGAGTATCACAAATCTGGTGGATAAGATTGCCTCAGCCTTTGGCTTTTCAACATATGGCGGCAGTTCTCAACTGGCAGTTATACTTTTGCTCGCCATAATGACTTATCCTACTATGACAGCGCTTAGTGTCTCAGGTATTCGTGCAGTTCCTCTCACCATGGATAGCGCTTCCCTGGCTCTGGGAGCCAGCAAAATGGAGACTTATTTCAAAATAGTTATACCGGGGGCACGTTCCTCGATTTTTGCAGGTTTCTCCCTTGGCTTAGGAAGAGCATTTGGAGAAGCTACTGCTGTTTCTATGGTTGCAGGCAACGCGCTTATAGGCCCAACTTTATCACCCTTTGACCCCAGCAGAACGCTAACTTCAACTATGCTGGCCGGACTAAATGAAACTGTAGGTTTAGACTACGATATCCGCTTTTCGGTTGGTGTTGTTTTAATGATCATCATATTGCTCAGCAACACCATTATCTTTGGTGTCAAGCGTTATCTGGAAAAGAAAGCGGGAGGTAATTAATGACTCAATTAAGAAAATTTAAAAATTACCTCCGCAGCGGTTCTACTTTACTTGCTTCCCTGATTGTTGTTTTTGTACTTGTGGCTGTTATTGTTTATATATTTATCAACGGCTGGAGTTCTCTGGACTTATCCTTGTTCAGCAATAACTATTACGCTACCAACATCCTGGCACAAGCAAATAAATCCGAAGAAATTTCAGAAGCCGGCTCTTTTCTTAGGCCCGGCGAGTTGAATCCCGATATTCCTTTTTCAGAACAATATGGTTTTGCCATTACTGATGAAATCAATAGGGCAAATCATCCGGTGCAAAAACTTGTTTATATCGATCCGGAATCACCGCTCAGATATATGTTTATAGCAACCGCTGGTGACAGTCAAGGCCAGCAAGCACCAATCGAATCAGGCACAAATTTGCTGTTCGTGAATGCACTGGATAATTCCGGTAACGAAATTTCCCTGGGACAGCGCAAAGGTGACACTGCTGCTGAATTAGTTGCAGCTCTTGATGAAACCATAGCTATTACTTCTTATCACTCACAGATTCCCGGCGGTGGAATACGCGGTGCTATTGTCGCTACAGGCATTTTAAGTGGCATGTCCCTTTTAATATCGATGCCTGTTGCCCTATCTGCAGCTGTATATTTGCAAAGAATAGCCAGAGACAATCTGTTTACCCGTGTCATCAGATCATTGATCAATCTGCTGGCAGGTATCCCCAGTATAATCTTTGGCATGATGGGAATAACAATTATTTTTCCTATTGTCAAAGCTTTGGGCGTAGACGGACTCTCTCTTTTGCTAGGCTCACTGACAATGTCAATCATGCTCCTGCCTATTTTGATCAGGCAATCTGAAGAAGCTTTAGCCTCAGTACCTGCTGCGTACACTATGGCCAGTTTGGCTCTGGGAGCAACAGAGACGCAAACATTGTTTAAGCTTGTTTTGCCTGCAGCTTTCCCGGGAATCCTGTCCGCCTTTTTGCTCGGTATTAGCCGGGTAATTGCTGAATCGGCTGCCTTGATTTTCACCATCGGCACTGCAATCAATGAGGCACCTTCACTTACCAGCAGCGGATCTACATTGGCTGTACTGGTTTGGAACTTGATGGGCGGAGAAACGCCAAACTTTCGACTCGCCTCTGCTGTCTCTCTTGTAATTCTGACAATGGTTTTGCTTTTAAATATTAGCGTTAAGATTATTATTAGTTTAACCAGAAAAAATAAAGCTAAAAAGGTGGTGTAGCATTGAGTATTTTTGACATATTAAAACGAAAAAAAGAAATTTCCACCGGAAAATCACCAGCAAGCACCAAATCAGAGCTGGTATATAAAACTGATGGCATGGCATTCAGTATCAGAATGCTCAGCCTGTTTTATGATGATTTTCAGGCTTTAAAAAATATCTCTATGGATATAAAAGAACGTAACGTCACAACTTTCATCGGGCCTTCAGGCTGTGGCAAATCAACACTACTGCGTTGTTTAAACCGAATGAATGACCTGATAGAAAGCAGTCGTGTAGAAGGTCAAATTATATACAAGGGAAAAGATATTAATAGTCCGGATACAGATGTTGTAAAATTGCGCACAGAAGTCGGCATGGTCTTTCAACAGGCCAACCCTTTCGCTAAAAGCATTTATGACAACGTTGCTTATGGGCTTGTCTGCCAGGGTCATAAGGATAAAACATTTTTGCAGCAATCAGTAGAGCAAGCATTAAAAAAAGCTGCACTTTGGGATGAAGTAAAAGATCATTTGCAACGAAGCGCTAACAGTCTTTCTGGCGGACAGCAACAAAGACTTTGTATCGCTCGCGCTATAGCTTTGAATCCTGAAGTGATTCTTATGGATGAGCCCACTTCTGCATTGGATCCAATAGCTACATCCCGTATAGAGGATTTAATAACAGATTTGAAAAAAGAGTTCACCATCATTATGGTCACTCATTCAATGAGCCAGGCAGCACGTATTAGCGACGAGACGGCTTATTTTCTCTTAGGTGACTTAATTGAATTTGATAAAACTGATACTATTTTCCAAAATCCCGCTGACTCCCGAACAGAGGATTATATCAGCGGAAAATTCGGTTAATATATCTTATCTTCTCTTCAGAAAGGCAAATCTATGACTAGCTACCGTAAAGAATTTCAGGAAGAAATTAAGCACATCCACAACGAAATCATCCGCATGGGTTATTTGGCAGAAGAAGCATTTCAAAAAAGTGTAACAGCTTTATTTAAAGATGACCTTGATCTTGCAAAAGAAGTAAAGTCAGGTGACGACATTATTGATAGCTTAGAGCGGCAAATAACCCAGTCCTGCGTTCGTGTAATTGCCCGTCAAAAGCCTGTGGCCAGCGATTTGCGTGATATTACAGCCAGTATGAAATTAGTGACCGATTTAGAGCGCATTGCAGATCACGCAGAAGATATTTCGGACAGCGTCCTCCGCATGCATGATAAGCGTGGCGATATGATGATCCCGGAAAATCTCTATCTGATGAGTGATGTAGTGAAAGATATGATTGCCAGTGTTCTTGATGCTTACGTCAATCGTGATCTTAATTTAGCATACAAGATCATTCGGTTGGATGATAAAAGCGACATGTTGGCCGAAGAGCTTATTTCCCACATCAGCAAGCAAATGCAAGGCTGTACTGATAAACAATTGCGGGTGTACATAGAACTGATTATGATAACCAGTCACCTGGAACGCGCTGCTGATCATGCACAAAATGTTGCTGAGTGGATTGTTTATTATATTGAGGGCAAATACGCCAGTTAGCTTATGAAAATTCATTCACCGCTGCCGGGAATGGCATGCATAAAATATTTTTATTCTCCGGCTGAAATGTTCACAAAAAATTACAGGATTTTATCAGTAATGTTTTTGACGGCAGTTATTTAATAAAAATCTGATAAAATGATTTTAA
>CAZVVR010000089.1:0-5867 GCA_964630605.1 uncultured Mageeibacillus sp.
CAAATCATACAAAACATAAAGTTGACCGGTTGAATTTACTAACGCTGTTTCAAAATATCACGACGCACGGCTTCTATTGCAGTCTTAATGGCCCGACCACTGCTGTGTGGCTGATCCTGATCAATTCCCTGCTTGATACGATCCTTATTCCAGATGGTTGTCAGAATGCAGGCAGCACGGGCTCCTAAAATCTGTGCCACTATAAAAAGAGTGGCGCTTTCCATCTCGGAAGCCAAAGTCCCGGCTTTTTTCCAGGCATTCCATTTGTTGATCAGCTCGTAGCCGGCAGGCATGCGCTCGGGATCATGTTGCCCGTAAAAGGAGTCTTTGCACTGAACTACTCCGGTATGATAAGGATAGGTCCTATACTCAGCTTCTTCCACCAACGAAGCTGTCAGATCCCAGTTTGCTACAGCTGGAAACTCTATAGGTACATACTCAACAGAGGTGCCGTCCATGCGGATTGCAGCTGTTGCTATTACCAGATCGCCGCCCGCTACATCAAAATCCATACCGCCACAGGTACCTACCCTGATGAAATTTCTAACTCCGGTTTGATATAGTTCTTCTATAGCTATGGCTGTTGAAGGACCGCCAATACCGTGGGAAGTAACCAGAACCTTCTCCCCTTCAAGTGATCCGATCCAGGTAGTGTATTCACGGTTCGATACTAAAAATTCCGGGTCATCCAATAATCTGGCTATGGACTCTACCCGCCCGGGATCACCCGGCATTATCGCATAGCGTGCTCCATGTGTGTCATCCAACTGAATATGATATAGCTTTTCCATTGTATCCTCCGATCATTGATCATCGTCATTTAAGATCTTAGTTTTCCGAATTTTGTGTGTACACTCTGATTCATTTTCGGCCGTTTCGTCAATTCCATGGTTTTCATTATCACCCATCAGCGTAGATTCCGATGTAATAGATGTTGCTAAAGAAAATCTTTTTTTGCGATTTACTTTATAAAGCAAACAACCTATCGCGGTTAAAACTGAAATCAATAATCCAGCATAAAAACCGGGCGGAGTAAATTTAGCTTCTATTTGATGCTCGCCCTGTGAAACAGGTATCAGCATGAAACTATCGCGTATCGAGTCAATTGCAACTGGTTTTTTATCAACTTTTACTTTCCAGCCGGGATGAGAAAAAGTCGGAATAAAAACAAAACCCTGCTCGGGAGCCCGAATGTTGCCACTGAAAGAGCGAGATGTCTGTTTTATATTTGTCATAGCTGAAGATTTATATTTAGTGATAGTTTCTTCAAAAGCCGCTTGGTTTAATTGGACCAGATAGGCATTAAAATCTCCGTCGACCTGCTCGTTTTTACCAATATTGATTCGGAAATGAATTGTATCACCGGCCTCAACATAGCCTAAATCAATCATTCCGTTACTTTTACCTCCGACGTGAAAAAAGTCTGTTCCTTCACGTAAAAAACCGTTGACGTTTTTAATACCGGCATTGATATCATCCCAAGCCAAATAATAAGATGCGCTTTTAGGGGCTATGGCATAAAGAAAAGCCCAGTCAGAATCGCTGCTGCTGGCATAAAACCGGTTGCCGGTTACACCTCTTTCCTCGACATAAGCTCCTTCGCTGAGCCAGGGTAAAAGGCGTAACGGTTCGTATATATTGTCTGTACCACCCATCAAAAAATTCATACGTTCCTGTACGGAAAAAGGAGCTTCCGGAATCTCCTGCACATTCATATCCGTTGCTGTACGATCAACAAAAAAGCCAAACGGCAAAGCATATTCATTGCGGTACAACTTATAATTTGCTCCGCTGTCAAGCTCAGTTCGCATATTTTCACGGATAACAGTATCCCGGGGGCGGAAAAGATATTCAATGCCCATGATACTGTCCATCAAAATGCTTGATTCTTTGTACTGGAAACTGTTTACACCATTGGTCGGATAACCAAGAGCTTCAACAAAATCTATAGGGGCATGTTGAAAAGTAGAAGAGAAAATAGAAAATCCGTTGCTGGTAAAAAGCATAGGATCGTTAACTGTTGTGTCGGGCAAAATTTCAATGCGTGTATATGGGTTATCGCTTTTATCCTTTATATCAGAAATTTTGCTGCTAATTTCTCTTGCACGAGCGTTGTCTGTGTAATGAATGCGATCTCCCAAAGGATACTGCTGCTGCAAATCGTTTACTCCGGCAGTAACATTGATTAAAAGCTCAAACAACAAAATAAGAACGAGAGAAGTTGTAGCTAGCCTGATAAATGGTTTTGCAGACAGACGCTTTTCGCTTGTTGTGCGGCGACTTAAGACAATAATATAAAGTCCCAGTAAAAACACAGTGACCAATACTCTCCATTTGCCTGCACCTTCCTGATGTTGATTCCATTCCCGCAACATTACTGCAGCTGAAATCAGCACTGCCATTCCTGCAGCAGGAAAAAGCCCGTGTTTGCGCACTTCTGGCAGTGACTGATACCCCATTACCAACAGGAGAAGCACCAGGACAAACGCGTAGCGATAGTCAAGTGAGTTGGGATAGTGAAAGCCGTGCCAGGAGAAATCCAAAACCGCACTGTAAAAACTAATAAAAAGAAATGCGACTAAAGCAGCGTGAGCAATTTTATTTTTTTTATTTCTTTTTTTGCTGAGAAAAAAATAAGGTAAAAGCAGAAGGGGAAGCAGTCCTGCATAAATGTTGGGCAAGCCTGACATTACATTCGGCTGACGCAAAATTTCCAACTGACCCAGATGATCAAACATACTTTCAGAAAATTGACCCCAACCGGGAAAAGCATCTCCTGCAGCCGATGTGATCGATAAAGCTTTTATTGTCGGCAGTAAAACTACGGCCGCCAGCAGGATAGCCAGCAAAGAAAGTGTGATTATCTGGCTGAGTTTGCAAAAAAACAACTTCCAGGAATCTTTAGACATATAGTGAGATATTAGGACAAATGTATATAATGCTATAAAAACACAGGCAAAGAACGCTGAGTAATAATTAAACATCAGCATTAACGCTAAACTGATCACATATAGTTTCCGCTCACCGTATCGGACCAGACGAATAAGACCCAACAATGCCAGCGGGAACATAATCAAGGTATCCAGCCACATTATGTTCCAACTGTAAGCCAGAACGAAATTAGATAAGGCATAGAAAGAGGCAAAAATTACGCTGATACTATCTCTTTTACGGAAACCATAATTCAAAAGGCAGTGGAAGCTTGCGCCCATCAGCCCGATTTTTGCCAAGGTGATAAAAAGAACCCCCTCCGCTACAAATGCCCGGGGGAATATAAACATAATCAGATTGATAGGGCTGGCCAAATAATAAGTAAATAATGGATAAAAACTGGTGCCCAAACCACCGGACCAGGAAAAGAAAAGCGAATCAAAAGAACGTAACTTTTGCCCATAGTCGACCAAAAAAGGGGCATATTGATGATAAAGGTCAATAGTTAACAGATGACGGTTGCCAAAAGGAAACAGTCCATAAAAAACATATGAGATATAAAAAATTAATAAGGGCAGTGCAAAAGCAATCAGGCAATCACGCCTGAGTACCCGGCGCCTGTCTCTTTCAATTAGATTCATCTTCCTCGTAGGCTAGTCCTTCCAAAATATCATCTTCTTTCTGGCAATCTTCTTCCTCATGTATTATTTCTTCCGGCTGCCAATCAGTTTCCGGCCGCCAAAGATTCTTTGAATGTTCACCAGCCTCAGGATCTTGTTCATGATGAAGGTCAGGTTGCCAATACTCATCCTTTTCCTGCCAGTCCTCCTCAGTCTCTGCTTCTGCTTGTTCTTCAAGCCTGTCCAGCACAGCATTTGTACTCTCACTTTTACTGTGTTCTAACGCAGCTGCAGCCATATTTTCGCCCTTTTCGGCGAATTCGAGAACATCAGTAAGTAAAGTTTTGCTTTGCCTAAGGTACTCACGATGTTCCTGACAAGCTTCTGCCAACTGCTCCAACTCGTTTTTCAGTATTCCGATATCTTTTTTAGCTTTACTTTCTTCTTCATTCCTGAGAGCACGACCCAAGAGTATTTCCTGATCAATCTTAGCCCTGGCATCGTCAATTAGTCTCGCACCTTCCAGTCTGGCTTCACGCAAAATAGCAGAAGCCTGCTCCATTGTCTCCTGTCGCTGCTCTTCTTTTGTTTTATGTTTTTGCAATTCTTCGTTTTGATGCTTTAATTCATTTATTTCAGTTTGAAGATCTTTTAATTCTTTTTGATATTCCAGTTTTTCCTGATTCAGAGCTTTCACAGCGTTCTGCTCTCGACTTTTAGCGTCGTTAGCTTCCGTTTCAACTGCCTGTAATTCTCGTTGTAAAGCTTCAATTGTTGATTCGGCTATTCGCATTTCTTCCTGAATTGAATTGCCATCCTGATAATCTGACGCAAAAGTTTCCTCCTGAGAAGCTATGGAATCAATAGTGCGCTGAGCACCAAAATTACTGATAACACCTCGTTCAGCTTCCGAAACAGCATGTTCCGTCAGAGCCGAACATACTTCTCTGGCCTTATTGATCAAGGCTCTGATTTGTTCGTAAACATCCTCACGGTCGTAACCACCAAAAGTTACAGTTTTGAGCTGCAAGTCCTGAATGTACTCCAGCATTTCTTCGTCAAATTGCATTTCTGTTGTTTTGCTCACCTCTGCATCCCCCTTTTAAATTCAGTTTATTTACCAGATAATAGCACTAATCAGCATTATACCTAAAGCCAACAACTAACAAAATACATATTCTAACCGGGCATACCATCACTTGTTCACAAGAGATTAATAATTTAGTCGTATAATTAGTACAGTTTATCCATTACCTAATTCAGATTAAACTATTTATTTATTAATTTTATTGCTTTTTCGAGGGAGGACATAATGAAAACAACTATCATCGGAGCGGGAAATACAGGCCTGGCAATGGCTGCTCATTTAGCTTTTGCCGGCAATGAAGTTTACATATACGATCACAACCAAGAGTCGGTCAACTCGATAAAGGAAACAATGTCTATCCGCTGTTCAGGCGTACTTCTGGGAAATGCTTCCATAGCTGGGGCAACTACGGACATCACGATGGCCATTCAGGATACAGATCTTATAATCATTATGACACCAGCCTATGCCCATAAAGAATTGGCTATTCTATTGGGCCAAAAGCTGAAACATGAAGTTCCCATTATTTTGAGTCCCGGCCGCACCTGTGGGGTTATTGAATTTCAGCACTATTTTGATTTGCAGAATAATTCTATTCAGCCAATTGTAGCGGAAAGTCAAACCGTAATCCATACAGCTCGCCGCTATACAGCAAACAGTGTACATGTCATTGCGATTAAAGATTCAGTCTATCTTGCTGCTCTGGAAACGGGTCACAGTGAAAAAGTATTGTTCAGCCTACCCGATATAATCAGAGGCCATTTCAGTCCGGCTAAATCAATTATCCAAACTTCGATTGGCAATACCGGTATGATCCTTCATTGTGCTCCTATTTTGTTAAATAGTGGCTGGACGGAAAGCCCTGATTTTGGTTTCAGGCATTATTGGGATGGCATATCACCTCGTATAGCAAGGTTTTTGGAAAAAATAGATCATGAACGCGTTGAGGTTTCCAAAGCTCTGGGCTGCGAGGTTATAAGCACGATGGAGTGGCTAAGTCGCAGCTACCATTCAGAAGGCAATAATCTTTATGAACGTGTTCGGGACACATTAGCTTATGAAGCCATCGATGCCCCCGAAACATTGGATCACCGCTATATCTTTGAAGATATTCCCTGTGGCCTGGTGCCCCTTGAGGCTTTAGGCAGGATATTAAATATAGATATGAGATATACAGGGCTTGTCATTGATCTTGCCTCCGCTCTAATGGAATTAGATTTCCGTGAAAC
>CAZVVR010000090.1:0-2212 GCA_964630605.1 uncultured Mageeibacillus sp.
TGCGTCTTTTTATCGGGATGCTGCGGCCAGCCCTGGAAAAAGCTATCTGCCAGCTCCAGCTCATCCAGCGCAGAATAATATAATCGGTAGTTAATCATAACGCAACCTCGCGTCTTTTATTCGCCGATAATCTTTATCAGGACTCGTTTGGGCCTCATGCCA
Source organism: uncultured Mageeibacillus sp. (assembly GCA_964630605.1). Taxonomy (GTDB): domain Bacteria; phylum Bacillota; class Clostridia; order Saccharofermentanales; family DTU023; genus DTU032. Next base: position 163 of record CAZVVR010000090.1, read on the forward strand.
TCGAACTCTCCGTAGAAGATTTGCTCCCAGGTGCCCAGGTCGAGCCTGCCGTTAGTAACGGCAACGACGACTTCACGACCCATTATGGTGCGCTTGAGGTGAGCGTCGGCATTGTCTTCATAGCCGTTGTGATCGTACTGCTCGTAAGGCAGCTCCGGAGCGAGCTTTTCCAGGAAAACTTCAAAGTCTCTGTGCAGGCCGGATTCATCATCATTGATGAAGACACTTGCAGTTATGTGCATCGGGTTGCAGAGGAGTAAACCCTCTTTTATGCCGCTGTCGTACAAACAATCTTCTATTTGCGGCGTGATGTTAATGAATGCTCTGCGGGTTCTCGTGTTGAAAGTTAATTCTCTGCGAAAGGATTTCATAATAGCCTCCTTGTACCAGTATAGTTTAGTTTTTAAAAACGCAGGGTTTTATCTTCGCCGATGCCCATCATGCCGTCGAGGACATAGGCTTTTCCTTCCAGGTCGCGAACATAGCCACTGAGTTCACCAAAGGCAATGGCGTAATCGGCCTTGATCAGGCCGGCGTTGATGTCCAGGTGAAATTGATCAGCCCGCTTAAACTTGACACTGACCATGTCGTGCCGGTCCTGGACCTGCCAGATTGTGCTGTCCTCATTGTGCTGAAAGGTGACCGGCGGCAGGGGACTGATCGCTCGGTCTAGCCAGATCATGTTTTCGTTGTAGTTTTTCTGATCGATGGATTGGTTGCGGGTCAGATTGATGCCGAAATACTCTTCTCCTCGACGTCCCATGGTGGATAGCCAGTCGTAGTGGGCATTGTAAGGATAAAAGCCCTTGTGATCGTCCACGACGGCAGTGCTTTGGTCCGAACTTTTGAAAATTTCATCGTTTATCTTTAAGCTTCCCCGGGCTCGAAAGAGATCTTTTTGTGTGTAGAGAGGGCGGTTGGGGCCAAAGGGAATACTGACCACGCAAGGAAGTGACACTCTTTCCAATTCAAAGGCGTATTCCAGAGTTCGTTCTTTATCGGAATGTTCACCTTCCACGCGGCACTGTCCGGAATCAAAATGATTAATAAAGCGAATACAGGAATTTTTAGTTTGAGCTTCAGAAGTATTGCCCGCTAAGAGGTTAGGTGCGATCGTCACTTCGGAGCGTCTCAGAATTGATGTCCAACTAGAAACTTTTTGGCTTCTTTTATCAAAAAAGACGTGCAGAACTATGCCGAATAAACCCATGTCGCTGACAGCGGCCAGGAGGACGCCATTGTCCAAGTGAATTTCACAAGCTTGCCAGAGTGTTAGGCGAAAACGATTGAATGCCTGAGGAAAAAAGCGGTGTATAGGCTTGACACAGCTTTCGAGATCCATTGATTCGAATTCTTTATCGAAGGTTCCAAAAACAGCCTGGCCTTGGTTGACTAATTTTTCCGGGGTAGCTACTGCGTGTCTTTGCGGCGAAATGTAATTTTTGTACTTTCCCATATGATTTCTCCGACTTTGCTTCAGGTTATGGTGCAGGGCTTTTTGATTAATAGTTTGTTTTGCCTTCAGTATACTAGCTTCCGGACTTTGCTTCATGCTGATTGTAATTATTCGATTTTGCCGGGGAGGCAGATCAGGTGGTTAATAAAAAAGAGAATAAGAAATTTTTGTTACTGGGGCTTTTAATGATAAATGTTAATCTAAAAATATATATAAAAACCTGTTTTAGAAAGCCTAGCAAAAATTGAAGGGAGAATGAAAATGGAAAAGATTATTCGTGATGCAGCTAAAAAATTTACTGCAGGTCTTGAGGAACACGAGTCTTACATGATGGATATGATAGTAGCCAAACCTATATTGGAAGATAAAGAAAATGAGCTGCTTGTGATTGATATCCGTCCTGAAAAAAGCTACAAGTCAGGTCATATTCCCGGTTCCGTGAACTTTCCTCTGGCAGATTTACCGGGCAGGGTCGATGAGTTGGATCCCAACCAAGCTATATTGGTAGTTTGCACTTTGGACGCTATGAGTGCCTATGCAACTATGATTCTTCGCTGTAAGCGTCAAATAATGGCATCTGGCGCACAGTGCAGA
>CAZVVR010000090.1:2222-5817 GCA_964630605.1 uncultured Mageeibacillus sp.
CGCTTGCTTGGTTTTACAGCCACTTTGGTAAGGGGAGGCGTCCCGGCTTTTGCTGATGCCGGCGGAGAGCTTGAAAGCTCATAAATTAAATAGATTATATAATTTAGGAATATGTGAAGAATAAGGCCTTATTTTATCATGCCAACTAAATGTTCTCGGAAGTCATTTGGTTTAATTGATCTCGCAGACTTTTCCAGTTAGGCAGAAATTTATCCATAAAGGCTTTAAAGCGTTGGTTGTGATGCCGTTCAAGCAGATGAACCATTTCGTGAACAATAACATATTCCAGACAGCTGCGATTTGACTGGGCGAGTCCGAGGTTAAGCCAAATGCGTTTGGCCTTTATATTGCAGGACCCCCACTTGGTTTTCATGCGCTTAACGCCCCAATCATTAACCGTGACCTTCATTATGCTTTGCCATTTTTCTATATATTCAGGTATCAGAGCTTTAAGCTCCCGGCGATACCATTCTCTTAAAATGCGTTCACGCTTTTCTTTAGTGTGGCCTGGCCTTAGGTAAAGGTCCATATATTTTTTATCTCGTAACTCTACTCGCTGTTTTTCATTGGACTCAATGATATTAAGCAAATAGGGTTGGCCCATAAAATAATGGCTTTCTCCAGGCAAAAACTTTTTAGGGGCTAAACTTTTTTGTTGATTAAATTTTTTCTGCTGCTTTTTGATCCAGGAAAGTTTAGATATAGCAAAAAGCCTGATTGCTTCTTGATCCATATGCTTGGGTGCTGACAGGCGTACTCTGCCGGCAGGTGGATGAACCGACAGATAAAGATTTTTAATATTTTTTTTAATAGTCTCGATTTCTATATCGACTATTATGATTTTAGTCATTTTAGCAGTCATTTGAATCCTTGATTAATTCCAGAATTTACCCTAGTTTGTCGTCAGCTTGACCACTTCAATACCTGGTCTTACACCTCGTCCAATTATATGGGGTCACCGCAATACAGAGTGACATTTCGGCGATCAATTTAATTTCTTTAACTTGAAATCAGAGATCTTTTCCCATTTTTTCTGCCTGTGTGAATTCGGCTTTATCTTTAACCGCTCCGGCTTTGAGGCAATTGTGGGCGAGGACTTTCCCTATGCTGTTCCACTGCAAATTCTGCACCAGGGTGTCATACCAATGTATATCTTCATCTCGGATTGTACCTCCGGCAGATACCATCAGGATACAGTCTTTTTGAGGAATTTTGCGATCCGGACTCACTTCCATAACGGCGAATAAGCGGTCGATTGTGCACTTAAGCTGCCCTGACAAGGTCCAAAAATAGGTAGGAGTTGCCAGAACGACTACATCACATTTATTAAAAGCAGCATAAACTTGATCCATGTCATCTTTTATGGAACAGGGACTATCCAGATCATTGTCAGGTTTATTGCAAGCATTACAGCTGTCAATGTTCATGTTTTGTAAATGAAATTCTTTGACTGTGTGTCCTGAACTCTCCGCGCCAGCGGTGAAGGCTTTGGATAAAGTGGAACAGTTTCCTTGCTCGCGCGGGCTGCCATTCAAAATTAATACATTTTTACTCATTAAAATGTTCTCCTTTTATATTAACTGCTAAATACCTCACACAGTATAACAGTCAAATATATACTCTGTTAAAATTAATATTATTGAAAACCAGGTTCGAAAAAAGCCACCACCGTGTTCTTTAAGCGTTGCTCGTCGATGATAGCAGGGGTGTTTTAGTTATATTATTTATAACTTTCAGTAGGTATTCCAAATTTATGATTTATATCCGCACAGCGGCTGAAGTCTTTAGGTTTTACTCCAACTGATAAATGCTTGTGTTCAGTATAAGCTATCGGGAGAAGTGTGCATGCCTGGTACAGGCTCTACATTGTTGATTCAGGTTCTTCATTTTAATTGCAGTTATTAATCTGTCCAAAGCAATAAGATAGGCACCCTGCCGAAGCGATACACCATGTTGCTCGGCTTCATTCCAGACTTTGTCAAAAGCCTCAACCATAATTGTTTCTAATCTTTGGTTGACATCATATTCCTCCCATTTGAAAGAATATAAATTTTGGATCCATTCAAAATAAGAGACAATAATGCCACCGGAATTAGCCAGGATGTCGGGAACAACGATCGCACCTTTCTTGGCAAGTATTTTATCCCCTTTAATAGTTGTGGGTGCATTAGCTCCCTCCACTATAACTTTTGCTTTAATGTGAGGGGCTACCTCTTCAGTAATTTGGTGGCCCAAAGCAGCAGGTATCAAGATGTCGACATCTTGAATTAAAAGCTCCTCCCTGGGAATTCTACGAATATCCGGAGAATGGTAGTCCTTTAGCAATCGCTCGGGCCTCCCGGAAAGCGATTCAAATATTTCCTCAATATCTAAACCCTCATCCCGACAAATCCCTCCTGAAACATCACTTAAAGCAACAATCTTGCAGCCACTCATATGAAGGTGTTTTGCAGCAGATCTACCCACATTTCCACATCCTTGAATTGCAATTCGCGCATTTTTAAAAGGCAGATTATGCTTTTTGCATATTTCTCTTACCATGAACATAATCCCACGACCGGTGGCATCAGTTCTTCCTAGTGAGCCACCGAGTTCAACAGGTTTCCCTGTTACAACAGCCGGAGTCGGCTCGCCGCGCAAACTACTATATGTATCCATAAACCAAGCCATTGTTTCTGCATTAGTATTAATATCAGGTGCAGGAATATCAGTATCAGGACCGACAATGGGATAAATCGAAGTTGTATATGCTCTTGTCAGCCGTTCAAGTTCGCTTTTGGATAATTCTGTGACATCGACCTTTATGCCGCCTTTGGCGCCACCAAAAGGCAAATTAACCACTGCGCACTTAAAAGTCATCCAGGCTGCCAGAGTCCTTATTTCGCTAAGATCTATACATTGGTGATATCTAATACCACCTTTATATGGACCCAAAACACTTGAATGTTGGACTCGATATCCCTCAAATACTTGAAAAGACCCATCGTCCATTTCTACTGACATAGAAACTTTCATTTCCCTCTCTGGATATTTTAGGCTTAAATAATCCTGTCTTTCCAATCCCAGAAGGTTTGCAGTTTGATCTAGTATTGCTAAAACTTCGTCATATGTATCGTATTTATCATTCATGTATACCTCCATGGGAATAATGTAGAGTATTGGATTATTTCTCCTACGCGTGTGACTTTAAAGCGGGTTATTAGAAACACATTAGACTCTGCCAACAAATGTCCATTAACTTAGAATTTTCATTTCAAATAATAGTATCTGTAAAAATTGCAATTGTATAGTTATACGTATCATTTCATTAATATGCATAGTGTTACTCATAGAGTCAGTAAAGCTATCTACACATTCACAATATTATTTGTGGTGCCAGGCACTATTGATGCTCTGGATTATCAAGGGAAAATATTAAGAGAATCAGAACTGGATGAGTCCGGTCCAATTCAGCGAAATGATCTTTGCAGCTTAAAATAAAACAGCGAACTTTCGTCCGCTATTTGGTCCAGCTTTATGAGGATATTCTAGCACTGGCCTCTTAATACTGAGATTTGTTGCTTTTTCGTCTCCATCTTTGGATGCTGTCGAGAAA
>CAZVVR010000091.1:0-5712 GCA_964630605.1 uncultured Mageeibacillus sp.
ACAGAAAATCAAGCGTATTGCTCTTCCGTCAGCGAAAAAGTAAAGCATTTTCAAATGTTAGCGGGCATAATTTAAATCTGTTTTTTTAAATCTTCTCTTGCCCGGCTTTTTAAGTCAGGCTATTATTAAATAGCTGGTATTGGATAGCATATTTCAGTAATCTTAAAAATAAAAAGGCTGGCAGAGATGGAAGCAGAGCGAAAATTTCTCATTATACTCAGTGGCAAGGCAGGTCAGGGGAAAATCCTTACCACCGAGCTGAGTGAACAGATTAGCCACTCTTTTGCTAAAGCAGGATTAGCCTCAAATTATGAAGTGCTCATAACTCAATACGAAAGCCATTTGAGTGAAGCCGCCCGGCTTTTTGCACAGCAACATGGCGACAAAGGTGTTATATATGTTGCAGGAGGAGATGGTTCGCTTAATGAAGTGGCTCAGGCCATTTACGGAAGCGGCTGTTCCTTTGGTGTGCTACCCGCTGGTACTGCCAACGACTTTGCTAAAACTATTTTTGGAAAACGTAAGATACCCTATAAAGATATTATAAAAGCCATGCCGAATCCAGAACTGAATCTTCTGGACCTGGTTCGTTTAACCTTTCCTTCCGGTGTCTGCTTTTACAGCCAGCACAGCAACAGGGAAAAATTGACAGAGCACTGCCCTGAGCCTAACACCGCTGAAAACACTGTTTCAGCTTATGCGATAAATGTTGTATCATTTGGCCTCGATACCTTGATTCTGCGACGAGCTTATGAATTAATGAAATCTCATCCCAAGCTGGGAGGCAAGGCCTATTATGTCAGTGTATTGAACAATTTAAGAAGCCAAAAGATATTTCCGGTAAAGTATGAACTGCAAGTTGATACAGGTGAAAAGATTTCCGGAAAAAAAGATTATGTCACCGCTGCACTTTGCAACGGAGGTTTTTACGGTAATGGTTTTAATCCGGCACCAATGGCCGATCCTTTTGATGGTGTCCTGAATCTCTGTGATGCAGTTTGGATGGGAAACTTGCGTTTTGTTCCCCTAATTATGCGTTACCTCAAAGGAAAGCATCTGGACAGCCCGTATTTTAGCATGCTTGAAGTAGTTTCAGGCAAATTCACCTCCGCCAATGATGAGGATATTCTCGGCAACTATGATGGCCTCATATTCCGCACGCCATCTTTTGCTTTTGAGATCATTCCTCAGGCGCTTTCTTTTGCTCGTTTAAAGATTTAAATTCCGCCCGAGAGTCTGGGCGGCTCTTCTCCATTAACGAGAGGATCTTTTTCCTTTGCTGGATCTTGACGCAACATTGCCAACAACGCCATGCTGAAACCATCAAGTATTAAGGTGATGGCTATCGGAATTGTAAGTATTTCTATGCCTAAAGGTTGGTGAAAAATTAAAATAAAGCCGCCGGCCAGGATTAATATACTGAGAATGATGCTAACTTTTTTAGTTGTTGTATCCAAAAGGCGAAGCGTGAAAAAAGATGCTACTGCGTCCGCAATAAACCAGGCACCGACAAGATAAATAGCAATAGTGGAGGCCAGTTTAGGACTGATAAAAAGAAATACTGAAAGCAAAAGCAAGAGTATTCCCCACACTAAAAACAAACTGGGCTTGAAACCTGATTTCTCTTCAGTGCGGACGTATATCCAAATAACCCTCAGACCTTGAATCAGAGCAGCCGCTCCTAATATAATCCCGATGATTTGAGGAATTTTGAAAATGTCAGCCAGTGCGAGTATGCCGGTGATGATAAAGGCAATACCGACAATAAGAAAAATGACTTTACTGGAGTTTTTCATAATGGTTCTCCTCGAATATTGGTGTCCGACAAAGCCGTGGTTTTTTGTCGGTGTATTCTGTTATTATCATAAGCCACGTGGGATGGTTCGTGCAGTTGAGGGCGTCGTTTGCTTTAAAACTCTTCTGTGTCCAGCCAGATTGTAAAAGGACCTTCATTACTAAGTGTAACTTTCATCATCGCACCGAATTCACCGGTTTTAACGGTCTCAATATCTTTTTTGGCCAGACCGACGAATAATTCATACAAAGAGTTGGCTAATTCCGGTGGAGCTGAATAGGAAAAGCCGGGTCGGTTACCGCGGCGAAGATCGGCAAATAACGTAAATTGTGACACAATCAGGCAATCACCATCTACCTGAGAAATATCGAGATTTGTCTTACCGTTTTCGTCAGCAAAAATACGCAACCGTCGAATTTTATTCCAAAGTTTGGCGCAGCTATCAGCATCGTCTTCACTGCCTACTCCTAAGAATATCACATAACCGGGGCCGATTTCCCCTGTTGTTTTTCCGTCTACCTGAACATCTGCTCGTGAAACACGTTGAATCAAAGCTCGCATTTTTACCTCCAATATTAAACTATTACTATTACTGATCAGTATAACTGTCTTTCATTTTAGACTAAACCCCAGAATTAATGCAGTCGTTACTTTCTGCAAAAAGCAGGCTGAGCTTGAAAAATTAAGCAAATAGAGCGTTTAGTAATGTTAAGCAAATGAAACAACCAGATTATGATTTTTTAGTGCATAATATATTTAAGGAGAGTTATTATAAAAGGTGCCTTATTTTTTTGGTACCTTGTTTGCCAGAAGAGGTACGGAGTGACTGTAAAGAAAAAACCAGGCAGAAACCGAAAACAAGCTAAAAAGCGGAAAAATTTCTTTAAAAAATTCAATCGTGCTTACCCGATATACCTGGTAATCAGTGGTTTATTGGTCGGAATTATTTTGTCAATCTTTACAGTCGGCGGAGTTGCCATAGCTGACCTGTATGGGCGGGTTCGCTCTCCGGATGAAATACCTCAGTTGCAAAATCCGGATTGGCTGCAAGCTGAAGACAACGATTTCTCCGGATTGCCCGGTGCAGACAAAACTTCTGGCGGCGGGACTGATTTTGATCATGTTTCTGTGCCCCGGGAGGATCTGGAAGCTATTTTTAATGGCGAGTTTGAAGTTAGCGGAGTTGAAGATAAATCTGAGGTAAGCAAGTCGGATGAATCTTACGATCAAGCGATACAGGCTGTGCCTCTTCAATCCATGGATGGAATCGAAAATATTCTTATTATTGGCACCGACACTGCTACTTTCTCAGGCAGATCAGATGTGATGATTATTGCGTCACTTAATCATAATTCCAGAAAACTTAATCTAGTATCTCTCTACCGGGCGGCCAATGTGAATATTCCCGGCTATGGTCAGAATTTGCTAAACGCTGCCTACGCATTTGGGGGAGCCAATTTATTGATCCGTACCATTGAAAATAATTTCCGCATACCAATAAACGGCTATGTTATATTTAATTTCAATTCTTTTATTAAGGCAATAGATGTTATGGGTGGAGTCAATCTTTACTTAAGCAATGCAGAAGCAGCAGCACTGGGCATGAATCCGGGAAATAACTGGGCTACCAGCTCACAGGCCCTGCGTTATGCCCGCTTACGTAAAATAGACAGTGATTTTTACCGCATGGGCAGGCAACGTCAGGTTTTAAATTCAGTTCTAAACCAGCTGTCAGCAAGCAGTGCAACGACGATATACAATGTGTCAACTGTGATCTTACCTTCTGTTGTCACGAATATGAATGTCATGCCATATGTTAACAGAGCTCATACTTATTTATCTTATAGCAGAAACCAGATGCAAATTCCCAGGACATCTGATATGTGGATGTTCTATAATCGGTATGGGCAAGAGGTAGGAGGGTTTAACCACTCCTCGACAGCCAATAGGTTGATCAATTTTTTAACAAACTAGCAGATCAACCCATCATTCTTTAAAATTTGTAAATATTTATATGTTGATTAGCTTGTAAACGCTTGAAAGAGGGTTAAATGAAGTCTGTGCTGCAAAGAGCTTTCACGAGAGATAACATTAAACATTACTCACGTAATTTGCTTATTGATATCATCGGCTCAATATTTTTTGGTATCGGAATTTATAATTTTGTTTCTGCAGCTAATTTTGCTCCGGGAGGAGTTATAGGGTTATCCATTATACTGAATCATGCTGCTGATATTCCCATAGGGTTGGGAACATTTCTAATCAACATTCCGATTATTGTGATTGCTCATCGGATGTTGGGCAGAAGATTTCTGGCTCGCACTTTCATGACGGTTATTGTCAATACACTGATCATTGACCTGGTGTGTCCTTTGCTGCCGGTTTACACCGGAGAGCGCCTATTGGCAGCAATTTTTGCCGGAGCCCTGGTTGGTGTCGGACTTGCCATTTTTTATCACAATGGCAGTAGTTCAGGTGGTTCGGACCTGATTATTATGTCGATCCGCCGTAAAAAACCCCATATGTCTCTGGGGCAACTGACTTTGGCTATTGATGGAATTATTATACTCTTAGGTGGGTTGGCGTACGGAGATATAGACGCTGTTTTATATGGTTTTACTTATAGCGCTATCATGACTTTGGTTATGGACAAGTTATTATATGGATTTATTTCAGGTAAAATTGCAATTATTATTACGGATCCGGAACATATGGCAGAGATGAATAAAATGATCGCTACCCGGCTTACGCGGGGAGCTACTGTTCTCAAGGCCCAGGGCGGTTATACCGCGGACGAAAAAATTGTGATATTTTGCGCCTGCAGCCGATCACAGCTTCCGCGCTTACATGCGCTGGTCAGGGAAGTCGATCACGATGTGTTGGTTTTGGTTACATCTTATGACGAGGCCTATGGCAGAGGTTTTCTGCCTGTAGATTCATCACGTTAATTGACTTTATTTAATTCTTCTCCCCGGAGAAATGCCTGTAAGTTTTCTGCAGCCATGCACATCAGCCTTTCCCGGGTTTCTTTTGCTGCCCAACTTATATGGGGCGTTATAATAATGTTTTTGGCTTTTAGCAAGGGGTTATCCGGAGAAATGGGTTCAGTGGAAACAGTGTCTACTGCTGCAGCATATACTTTGCCGCTGTTAAGAGCGTCTGCCAGGTCTTGTTCCTGTATAAGGCCGCCGCGGGCGTTGTTAATAATTATCACACCATCGCGCATCTGAGCAATGCTTTCGCTGTTAATAAAGCATTCGTTTTCCTCTGTCAGAGGGCAGTGCAGAAAGATAACATCAGATTTTTCATATACTGCCGGCAAATCTGTAAAGTGTAAAGTATCGCTTTCAAGGGAGAGATCGGGAGTCAGATCATAGGCATATACATGCATGCCCAGGGCCTGAGCTACACGCGCGGTTTGTTTGCCGATGGCACCTAAACCAATAATGCCGCAATTTTTTCCATTTAATTCGATTAAAGGTGCAAGTGTAAAAGCAAAATCATCACAAGTCTGCCAAGCACCGCTTAAAACTGCCCGGCTGTGTAAACCAACCTGAGACGCGACTTCCAGCAAAAGTGCGATTGCGTACTGTGAAACAGCTTCAGGTCCGTAAGAAGGAACGTTTGAGACGAAAATACCTTTGGCTGTCGCTGCTTCCAGATCGACGACATTGAGCCCGGTAGCCAAAATGCCAATATACTCCAGCTTATTTGCCTGTTGCAAATCTTTTTCAGTGATAACAGTTTTGTTGGTTAAGACGATTTCTGCTTCTGACATGCGCTCGCTCACTAAATGCGGATCTGTGCGATCGTATATTTCCAGTTCACCCAGTTCGGCAAAAGCTTTCCAGGATATGTCACCCGGATTTAACGTATAGCCATCGAGAACTACTATTTTTCTCATTTTTATCTCCTTG
>CAZVVR010000092.1:0-4791 GCA_964630605.1 uncultured Mageeibacillus sp.
CTTGCTGCGTCTCTTGCTTTTTTCAGCAAAGAAGAAGAACTGCCGCAAGATGCACAAAGCAAAGATTGGGATATAAATGGTGAAGCGATGACCTTTGCCTTGCGTCGCTCAGAGCAAAAATAGTAATTTATGACTAAAAAAAATATCAAGACGCAAAGAGACCGGCTCCTTTCGCTGGTGCAGGGATCGGTTATAGCTGCCATTTATCTTGTAGCCACTTTTCTGACTTCTGCAATCAGCTTCGGCATGGTGCAGTTTCGTATTTCAGAAGCATTGGCAGCTTTAGCCATATTATTTCCGAGTGCCCCCGGCGGCCTTTTTGTCGGATGTTTACTGGCCAATCTGCTTAATCCTGCCAGTCTGGGAATAATTGATATTGCGGGTGGCAGTTTGGCGACCGGTCTGGCAGCGCTTCTGACCTACCGTTTAGGAGCCCGCTACCGGAGAAAACTACGTAAGTTTTATCAGAGTAAAAAGTCGTCTGATCGTCCCGAGATGATTTTGCGATTGATTCCATTGCTGTCACCGGTAATCTGCAATGCCCTGATTGTAGGTATATATTTGCCTTTTATCCTTCAGGGACCGCGGCCAACGCTGGCGGTAGTGCTCTTGACCATGCTCTCGATTTTTATTTCACAGTTAATAGCTGTTTATGCTCTTGGCCTGCCATTGCTACTTGCTTTGGAACGTTCACCGGCTGCGTCGGACGCAGTAAAACACGAGGTGTAAAATGCCACATTATTTTGATCCCCAAAAAGATGCTCCACATTCATATAAAAAAGTGGAAGCAGAATTCGAAAGCCAAAAGTTTTCTTTTTTAACAGATTCACATGTATTTTCCCGTGAAGCTGTCGACTTTGGCAGCTCATTACTGATTTCTGCCATTTTGAAATATGAAAAAAACAGAAAGCTCCGTTTATTGGATTTAGGAACGGGTATTGGAGTAGTCGGTATAGTGTTGGCTGCTTTACGCCCCGGCTTTGAACTCGTGATGAGTGATATTAATGAACGCGCTTTGGCTTTGGCAAAGAAAAATTCAGCCATTTTAAAAAACAAAAAACCGGCAATAATACTTTCAGACGGTTTGAGAAACATCGATGGCGAATTTGATCTGATAGCATTCAACCCGCCCATCAGGGCCGGAAAGGAAACAGTATACCGGCTCTATCACGAAGCAGCGGCCCAAATGACAACAAAAGGGGTTCTTTATGTGGTGATCCGAGTTAAGCAGGGAGCCAATACTACGAAAAAAGAACTGGAAAGGTGCTTTTTAGTAGTTGAAGTGATAGAAAGATCCAAAGGCTACCGGGTTTTTCGTGCCAGCCAGCCAAAATGATAAGATAAGAGCAGCTCTCAAAATATAAAGGAGTATAGATTTATGTCTGTTATTGTTATCACAGGTCTGGGCCAGGATAGTCATCGTTTTGTCCCGGAAATAATAGAAAATGAAAACAGACCTTTGCTCTTGGGTGGAGTCGAAATCTCCGGGGCTCCTGCGCTAGCCGGCAATAGCGACGCTGATGTTGTTTTGCACGCACTCTGCAATGCTATATCCGGCCTTTCTACACAAAATATTCTTGGCAAAAAAACTGACAAACTCTGCGCAAACGGTATTCTTGACAGCAAAGCCTATGTGCTGGAGGCGTTAGCGACTTTATCCAATATCAAATTGACCCATCTTTCCTTTGCAATTGAAGCAGCTCGTCCTTATCTGTCAGACCATATCCCTGCAATGCGTAAATCTATTGCTGACTTAGTGGGTTTGCCTGCCAGCTCTGTTGCGATCACTGCAACAACCGGAGAAAAACTTACTGCTTTTGGCCGGGGAGAAGGCATTCAATGTTTCTGCCTGGCTTCGGCAGAAAAAACTTTAACCGGCTAAAGAATCCTGAACCGATAATTACAAAAAAGAAACAAATTATCTTAAAGCGAACATAAGCTCTTTATTTTTTCACGCATATCTTCTATAATGGCAAAGCGAACAAACTTTCTGAAAGCTGAGGAGATTATGCGCGCCATTTTACATTCTGATTTAAATTGTTTTTATGCCAGCGTGGAGATGCTGTATCATCCGGAACTTTCGTGCGGTCCTATGGCTGTCTGTGGAGATCCCAATAAACGGCACGGTATCATTCTGGCTAAAAATGAACAAGCTAAACAGTCTGGAGTTAAAACGGGAGAAGCTATCTGGCAGGCGCGCCAAAAATGCCCTGACCTGACTTTGCAGTCTGCACACGGTTATCTTTATGTACGCTACTCGGAACTGGTTCGTTCTATTTATGAAGAATATACGGAGCTGGTTGAGCCTTATGGTTTGGATGAATGCTGGCTGGATGTAACTAACAGCCTGCAGCCGCCGGTTTACATAGCCGAGAAAATTCGTCGGCGTGTGCGAGAAGAGCTGGGACTTACTGTTTCCATAGGCGTCAGCTATAACAAAGTTATGGCCAAGCTGGGCAGCGATCTGAAAAAGCCCGATGCGATCACTATTATTAAACCGCAGGATATCCCGACACTGGTATGGCCCTTGCCTTTGTCCACTCTCTTTTATTGTGGACCACGTACCTGCCAGAAACTGGCGCGTATCAACATACGGACTATAGGAGATCTGGCCCATTGTGAGGCCGCTTATATCCAAAAAGTATTGGGTAAGAACGGCCTGAATCTATGGAAATTTGCCAACGGTATTGATTTTTCTGAAGTGCGGCCTGCAGGAGAAGAAGAACAGATTAAGTCAGTAGGTAATAGCACTACTTTGCCTGCAGATCTACATAGCAGAGATGAGGTAAAACGAACATTTTTACGTCTGGCCGATAAAGTGGCTTCACGCTTGCGTAAGGCAGGTATGGTTTGCCGCGGTATACAAATATCGGTGCGTGATACGGAATTGCTGACAATGGAACGACAGAGCAAATTGTATATGTCGACTTGTGTGACCAAAACATTATATGAACAAGCCATGCAGTTATTTGATGCTCATTATTTTTGGCAGCGGCCGATTCGCTTGCTGGGTCTAAGAGCTATCGATTTAATTGATGCCAGGGACGATCGTCAGCTCTCATTTTTGACAGAATTTAAAGAAGAAGAACGTTGGCGCGAGGCGGAAGCGGCTATCGACAGAGTGCGCGAGCGTCACGGCAATGAACTGGTTACCCGTGATTTTAGTGATTATCAAGGTTCCGATGATCATGCAGTGGCTTCTGAACTCTACCGTTTCAAAAACAGAACGGCTGAGCTGGCAGGCAAACGGGTTATGCCTATGGGCTTTCGTGCCCTTAATGAATAAAGGAGCTAATTTGTGAAAAGAAGAATTTTTATAGATGTTTTGGCTCATTTCCGGGGCGGCCGCGTGCGCCCTGTCAGTCTGACTTTGGAAGATGGGCGCCGTTTTGCCATTGACCGTGTGACCGATGTCAGACGTGCACCCTCTAAATCAGGCGGGGCAGGTTTGCGTTATACCTGTGTGATCATGGAACGCGAAATACCGTTATATTTTGATGAATGGGAGAATGTCTGGTGGTATGACGGCTAAAACTAAGCAGGTCGGATTTAGCTGGTCAGACTGATGCGGAAAAGTGCATCCCAAGCAATGATCTGTTTTTCCATACGGTTCAGTTCTTGCTGTAAAAAGGTAATTTCTTCAATGTTAGGAAGGGTGCTCCTTTTACCGTCACTCCAGACTGGCAGAGGAACGGTATACGTGTAAAAGAGCATAGGCGGCCCTGTGAAATCTGCGCTGGTCCAAATTTCTGATCCCGGCAAAAAACTCTTTTGTCTTTCCGAAGATTACGGCACGGGGCAAAGCACTGATTACAGTCTCAACGTCAGTTAAATCAGGCTCATTGTTTGCGATTAAATCCGGAATAGAAGAAATATTTCTCAGATAAACCTGCATTTCGCGGTAAAATGGATAGCCCTCTTTAGTAAAGGTGAATTGTTTTCCTCCGCTGAGAATCAGCAAAAAGCCAGGTAAAAGGAGAAAAAGCGGCCAGAAAGATCTGGCATAAGTACTAAGGAATAAAGCCAGCGTAATATCGAGTAAGCCCATAATCAGAAAGCCCAGACGCTTAAAAGAAGTCAAAATTTTATTTACCCAGCCCAGCTTGCGAAAGTCATCCATAACCAGATTTTGAAAAGACTTATAGCGTTCCTGAAAATCGCGATACTCTTTTATGCCACGGGTCTCACGGCGTAATCTCTGAGCAGCTAAAACCGGATTGGGGTCATCTGCCGGGTTAAATAACCACTGCAAAAGAAATGCTTCCCAGGCAGTAAAATTAGAAAAATCATCCCGGTTAGGGTAGTTCCAAACTATAATTTCATCTTCCCAGGTTAATTCTCGTTTAGTCATTAAACTAAGAAGGCTGCTGAGGATGTCACGGCCATCATTTTTGCTGCCCATCAGAATTTTCAGATAAACCTCCGGGATTAAAGAAATTTCCAAAGAGTAATCGTGTTTACTACGAAGCCAGGGTAAGCGTCTGAAAAAGGCAGCCAGTAGCCAAAAAATGATGCTGGCAGAGCTAAGGATAATGATTACAGGCGGTAAATATCTTCGCATTTGTATGCGATTGTGAAGTATAGTGACTCGCTTTTCAACCTCTTTCATTCGTTCAGGAATAGGTTTGGGGCTGGCCGTGTCTGCCAGGGTAGAAAAGGAGCTGCGAGGTAATACGACAAGAAGAGCTGTCTCGCTTTCAATCTTTAAAGGGCCCTCAGAACGATACATAACAGAGTTTTCTGTTTTATTTAACTCTATAAAAGCAGTTGATGAAATTTTTACTGCTTTCA
>CAZVVR010000092.1:4801-5663 GCA_964630605.1 uncultured Mageeibacillus sp.
CGATAGATAAATTTGGTGGTAGTTGAATAGACCATTCAGCTGAGGTGACATCGATGCCAATAGGCAGAGATGACATAGGGCCTTCCATAATGGCCAAAGCATCACGTTTGGCTACTCCGCGATCCCATTCATAGGCCAGGTGGATATTGTGATTGCCGGGATTGAGAGGGATATTCAATAAAAGTTCAGTTTCTTTCAAGGTAGAACTGCTGCGGTATGAAAAATTCTGGGCTATCGTTTCATCATGAACCGGTATAGCTACGAAACTGTCGCCTGTATCAGCACCAAAATACTCTAGTACTTTCAGTTGCGAGCTACCCTCGGCAGGATTGCGCAAAATAAGGGGCAGTTGATCAGTTTTTTGAAACACGGTAAAATTAATTTTTTCGTCCAAAAGAACACGGCCGTCTTCCAGCAACCGAGCATAAATAATATTACTGTTAACTATTACTTCCTGTGTGTTGCCATCATTGGCCGCTGAGACAAATTCTTTACTAAGAAAAAACGATAACACTAGCGCAGATAAAATTAAAAAAAGAAAAAATCTGCATCTGAATATTCTTTTTTTAGCTCTGTGACCTTGCTTCACCCGATCTCCTCTTATTAACAAATAGAACTAGTCTGAAATTCAATCTATCTTTCCTCTACTATGATATATCAGTTTCAGTAAATAGTTTTATTCTGACCGTTACAATCTCGAAAAAGTTGAGAGGCTGGTCAGTTGACCTGTAAATTATGATAACGTATACTGTGTTTCGATGTAGATCTAAAGGTTTGCACAAATTACACTGCGAGGGGAGTTGATTTAATTTGGCTGAGATCCGTGTCAAGGAAAACGAAACCCTGGACAGTGCATTGAGAC
>CAZVVR010000093.1:0-5604 GCA_964630605.1 uncultured Mageeibacillus sp.
GCAATCTAAACCGGGAGCATATCATTCGCCGGCTTGATGATATCAAGAAATTATCGGATGAAATAGAGGATTTGGAAAAGCTGCAAGCCAGCAGCCGGCGGCAAAAGAAACTCATCTCGGATCAGTTAAAAGCTATTGCTAAAAAGTATGGTCGTGAACGCCGCAGCAGACTCATCGATCCTGAGGATATCGAAATACCAGAAGTAACAGAGCTGATACCTGATTACAACATCCGCATCTTTCTGACAGAAGAAGGATATTTTAAAAAATTGGCATTAACTTCGCTCAGAGGAAATTTTGAGCTTATGCTTAAAGAAAATGATCGCATTATAATAGAAGAAGAAGCCACCAATCAATCCGAGCTTATATTTTTGACGGATAAAGCAAATGCCTACAAGCTGATGGCCTGGGAAATCGAAGACTCACGTCCGTCACTGTTAGGGGAGTATACTCCCAATCTGCTGGATCTGGATGATGATGAACGCGTTATCTGCGTACACGCTGCCAATGAGCCTTTCTCGGGGGAATTTATGGCGGTCTTTGCTGACGGCAAAGGCGTAAGGTTTAGGGCAGATACTTATGAAACGAAACAAAATCGCAGAAAACTTGTAAACGCTTTCAGTGATGCTTCAAAAATAAGATTAGTTCGTTTTAAAGCAGAAAATGAAGATCATAGTTTTGCTCTGCAAACAGAAAAAGGCAAAATGTTGATTTTTGACAGCTCACAGGTTACACAGAAAAAAACCAGGACAGCCCAGGGTGCAGCAATAATTCGGGGGGCAAAAAAAGATCCTGTCGTGAAAGTGGTTGCGCTGGAACAAATTGAAGATGAGATTGAAGACGAAGAATATTATCGAGTCCAAAATCTACCCGGATCAGGTCGCTATATCAGAGAAAAAACGTTGGAAGGGCGACAACTCAGCTTGCTCGATTGAAAATGGAAAATTTAAAATATTCTACCGGCTCCAGCAAAAATCGAATAATCAGAATGGTCATTTTGGCAGTTGCTTTAGTTATAGGACTCGTTTTGTTGATTCTAAGTTTTTATAAAAATGATCAAGACAGCAGCAACTTACAGTCTCTTTATGAAAAAGCCATAGACCAGTCAAACTTCGAAGCAATTGTTTCGATTCATGAACAAACGCAAATTATTATTGCAGATACGCCAATTCCTGTCTCAGACTCTGATGCCGAACAGGTGGCTGTTGCCATTCTGCTGCGCGACAAAATTGAAACAGATCTGACAATTTTTCTGCAAGCACAACTGGAGTCCGTACTGCAAGGTGCTTCTCTTTCTAAAGAAGATTCAGACAAGCTTGCTTTATGCTTTACTATCGTAGGAGACAACAGTTTAGAAAAATTTGATGCTGTGCTTCGTGATTACCTGCTTGGAAATATTACTGAATCAGAATACATTCATTTTTTGGAAACTCTTTATTCTGTTAACGGATTACAGCGCTTTTTGAATGAGCAGGTGGAAAAATTTTACACAATAAAAGAATTCAGAGCTGAGCTCGAACCTGCTTACCAGCTAATGAAACAGGCCGATTATGGTGAATCTGTCTCTGCTTTGGATAATTTATGCAACTCAGAGTATGCCAGGATTCGTGCTTTAAACAGGATTCTGCAAAATCTGAAAAAGGAATCCCTGGATCATCTTTACGCTCAGCGCATGCCAGAGATACAGTTATTGATTGATCAGGGCCGCCTTTATGATGCCAGCTTAATTATTGATTCTATTATTCATTATTATCCGGACAACAGCGAGTTAAAGCAGGCTAAGACGTATACCGATAAAATAGTGCCGAGAAACGTTGATTATTGGAATGGCTCTATTGATGCTATTTCAGTAAAACCTTTAATTGCAGACCCGGAACGAGCTTTTGATGAAGATGCTTTTGCAGAAAAGGCCAACAAGGATTTACTTACGGCAGAAGAATTCCGACTGTTTTTAGAAGCACTATATAAGAACAACTATGTTCTGGTTAATGGCAATGAAATCGTCGATGCCGAAGGACAATACCAGCAAATACTGGTTCCAGCCAATAAAAAACCCCTGCTTTTGTTTCTCGATGAATTTTACTTTACACCACAAAGAGTTGAAAGCGGTATCTGCAAACGACTTGACCTTGATGCTGACGCTAACGTTCTTAGTGTAGTTCAAGACCGGCAGGGCAGGGAACAAGTCAAAAGTGACACAACTGCTATTGATGTATTAGAAAACTTTTTATTAGATTATCCGGATTTTAATTTTAACGGTGCCAAAGCTGTTATTGTTTTGTCCGGCATTGATGGTCTTTTTGGTTATCCTTTGAATGAAGAGAATTTAATTCATATGCGGACACAGGCCAATACTATTGGTTTAAACAATTATACAGATTCTATTGAAGATACCGCAGAGAACAAAAAGAAGCTTAAGGAAATCATTAAAGTACTACAGAAGAGACAGTGGATTTTCGCCTCACAATCTTATAGCAGACTTTCAGTCCCAGACCAGAGTCTCAGTAGCCTCAGCAGAGATACCGATCGCATGGATAAAGAGATCGGAGAAATTATAGGCGATATGAAAATCTTTTCTTTTGCCGGCGGAAATCATACAGAGTCTAATCAGCTTTTGGCCGGATATCTTGCGAATGCCGGTTATGTGCTTCAAACCGGCAGCGGTACGCCCTATGCTTATACTGTTCAGAAATCAGATTATGTCTATTTGGACAAACACCAGATAACAGCAGAAAAGCTGCGTGACCCGCTTTCACATGCATTAGATAATTTCGTGACGAATGAGAAAATCATAATTGAAAGCAAACGACCATATTAAAAAGCGATTATCCGCTGAGGAAAAACTCGCTGTAGAGACCATGCATGGCCCGGTTCATTTCATGTTTTGACATCATAAAGATACAGCTTATTTCGTGATAATCAGACAAAATAACTTCGATACTGATATTTTCTCTGGCGATAGCATGTGAGGCTCTGGCAATCACACCAACAGAATCTCTCATGCCTTCGCCCACAATCATTATGACAGCAAGATTTCGGGTAACCTCAATATCATCCATACCCAGCTCAATTTGCAAGCGATCCCGCAGCACCATTTCATCTTCTAAAGAAAATTCTGAACCGCGCACAATGATACTTAATGAATCGATTCCCGACGGCACATGCTCAACATTTATGTCAAGCTCATTAAAAATGGTTAATATTTTTAAAAGAATACCCCGTTCCTGATTCAACAAAACGCGACGGATATTAATTGTACAAAAATCATCATTGCAAGCTATGCCTGTAATGACATTATCGAGATGTGTCCGCTCTGCCAGCACCATGGTACCGCTTGCTGAAGGATTGTCTGTGTTGGCTATTCGCACAGGTATTCTGTGCGTAAACAGAGGTTCCAGAGCTTCAGGATGGATTATGGAAAAACCAATATAGGCGAGTTCGCGCATTTCTCGGTAGCTTAGCTCTTTGATGGGTTCGGGATCTTTAATATAGGCCGGATTCGCAACATAAACGTGATCCATGTCCGTCCAGTTTTCATAAAGATCAGCCGAAGTGGCGGCGGCGACTATAGCACCGCTTATATCTGAACCTCCGCGGGAAAAAGTGATTGTATGTCCTTCTTCTGTGCGGCCGTAAAAACCGGGAAAGATTATCAGTTCATCCTCAGAAGCCAGCGTACTGAGATTATCGTAAGATTCCGGAAGAATTTGTGTCAGGCCGGAATAATAAGAAAGTATAAGTCCCGCATCACGGGGATCTACCAATTTAGCCTTGACGCCGGTTGAATGTAAATATTCGGCTACAATCCGTCCGGAAACAGCTTCTCCCAAAGCAACAATACCGTCGCGGTATATTTTATGGTGGACTGTGGTTTCTTCGCTTCTCCGAGCAATCTCGGCCAGCAATTGATCAGCAATACTGGGATGAATATTAAGCTCAGAAACGAGGGAAAATAAGCGATCACTGATCGCCAGCATTTCCATGTTTCCTTCTAGTCCGGCCCAACGAACATTGGCCAGATCTATTAAAAGATCGGTAAATTTTTTATCCCCCGGAACATCTTTACGAATACCCGGTGCAGAAACTACCATGATCCGGCGTTGAGGATTGTTTAAAAATATAGAGCAAGCCTTTTTTATTTGCGTGCCATTTGATAAAGATGATCCGCCGAATTTACAAACTATCAAAATCTACCTCCTCAAGAGCCTTAAATATATTTTTACCGCCGATTCTAACCAAGAGACGTTCCAGTGGTCTTTTTAATCTGACATAGAAAATTTCCTGCTTATTGATTGGCTTACTGAGAATTACAGAAATACCTGCACGCCTGGCTGCTAAAACATCGGTTATTAATTGATCTCCGATCATAATTATTTCGTCAGCATTTATGTCATTACGCTGCATATAATCTTTAATGGCATGGGGGGCGGGCTTTTTTGCATCACTTATACAATCTATATTCATGGATGCGCTGAAATTATCCAAACGTTCAGATTTTGCATTTGAGCAGATAATGGGAAATAATCCCAGAAGTTCCAAATCTGCTTTGATCTGCAAGCTGGATTTATCTGCTGTGCTTGTTCCATGTGCTACTAAAGTATTGTCAATATCCAGTAATATAACACGGTAACCCAGCTGTTTCAGAGCTTCAAAATCAACATCTTTTACAGATTCAACAATTTTATCCGGAAAAAAATACTTTCTGATTTTTCTTCTAAGGTTATTAATCACTTTTTACCCCTAGGGTATTATAACAGTTGAGCTAATTGCTTGCTTGCGACAGCGTTATTAATGAACTAGAATAAGTTTACTTAGTTGAATTATTATCAACTTTAAGCATAATAACAGAAAAACAGCTTTGGAGGAATTATGATTAGTGCCGGCGATTTTAGGAATGGCGTTACTTTTGAAATGGATGGTCAAATTTTTCAGGTGGTTGAATTTCAACACGTAAAACCGGGTAAAGGTTCAGCCTTCGTGCGTACCAAATATAAAAACTTGAAAACCGGGAGCGTTGTCGAGCGCAGTTTCAACCCTTCTGAGAAATTTGAACAAGTTCGTCTGCAGCGAGCGGACATGTCTTATATTTATAAAGACGGCGACCTATACTATTTCATGAACACCGAGACTTATGAACAATTGCCGATCCAGGCTGAACTTTTGGGAGATGCACTCCAATTTTTAAAAGAAGGTATGGTTGCGCATATAGTAACCTACAAAGGCGAGATCATCATGGTGGAGCTGCCGATTCATGTCGAATTGGAAGTTGTTCAAAGCGAGCCGGCGGTCCGTGGCGATACTGCCCAAAGTGCTATGAAGACAGTTACTATTGAAACCGGCGCAGAAGTCAAAGTACCTATGTTTGTTGAAACCGGGGATGTTATCCGTATTGACACTCGCAGCGGAGAGTATATAGAACGAGCCTGAGCATGCCTGGAGAAAGAAGACTTGTTTCGATTAAAGGTGAGCAGACCATGTCACGTGGTTTTATCGCTCAGTATGCCGCAGAAGCGGCTTTATCGACGGAAGGCGTAGCTTCGCTGGATCGTAGTGTTGTTGCCAATATCAAGGAAGTAATCGGCCTGGAACACGAAGGCATGGGCG
>CAZVVR010000094.1:0-5596 GCA_964630605.1 uncultured Mageeibacillus sp.
GTTTTCGAATTTTGGGAGCATATCCGTCTTTGACAGTTTTTTTTAGACCAATGAGTCTGGAAAAATACAACAAAGGGGAAGTTGATATATCACCCAATATTACAAATGATTCCATTAAGGCATTTATCAATGATGAAGTCGTCAAGATATTAAAGGTCAATAAAATTAAAGAATATTGTGGTGAAATTTGTCTGACTGCTTATCTTATGCAAGTTTCTTTGCCAGAAAGTTTACTTGATAGAAACGAAAATCTATTGGATATTCAAATATTAGATCTGGATGAATATTTTGGGCAGGCTTTAATTTTCTTTTAAATCAATGTCCAATCCACCTAATACGATCCATGGTAACCATGACATAGCAGTAACTTCCTGCTTGATGTCTTTTTTAGGTCTGAGCGAGTTGATAATCACTCGGATTTCCAACTCGCTTGTTCACAATCGCGGAAACCGTTTATTGCGGATCTTCGGGGTCAGTCGGTGGAGGCTGATCTGCAGCTTCTGTTTTTTCGATAGGCTGATCCCGTTGTGGACTTTCTGTGGTATACACAGTTTTTGTCGTACTGCTTTGCTGGCGTGGTGTCATCAGTCTCAGAATAATCCAGGCGGCGACGGCAACTACAATAATCGCAATCAAAGTTGCCGGTTCAAAAACAGACTCTGCGGTGGCAGAAGTTTTCGGGAAAATACCTTCAAAAAGTTCGACGAAAAACTGGGTGATATTATAAGTTGCTTTGACAATACTATTGGCGGGATTTGCACCCAGCAGTTTGAAGACCAGGCGAGCGGCCAGGATAATTTCAATCAGTATAAATATCGCTCCCACGATACGTTTAGCTACGTAACTTACCGGTTTGGTAGTTACAGTCTCTGTTTCTTTTCTCGTGCGTTTCATTTTCATTTCCTCTTTCAACTATTCTTGATTCTTAATTTGCTTGATCAGCTCTTTCATCTCTCTGATTTCTTTCTCCTGGGCTTCAATGATGTCGTCTGCTAATTCCCTGACTCTGGGATCTGTTATATTCGCACGTTTGCTGGTTAAAATTGCTATTGAATGATGGGGAATCATACCTTCCATGTAATCAACATCATCAATTGTAGTTTGGTTTCTCATTAAAAAGAACGAAGTCGCAAAAACCAATACACTTACCACCAATATGGCTATGTTTATCTTTTTATTTTTGAGCATGTGGAGCATGAATAACAGCATGACAACTGCCATGACACAGGTCGAAAGTATGGTCATATACAATCTCATTTCGCTAAAATGAACATGATCTAATTTATAAGTATTGAGATACATAATTATGTACATAAATATTGCCGACGTAGCGATCATTCCAAAAAATTTGCCATAATTCTTTTTCATTTTAGTTCTCCTCTTTATTTGTAAAATGTCCTGGCGTTAGGTTTCTCTGCTTTAAGCCGACAGAGGCTTGCCTACCTGTTTTTGCTTTAACTTGCAATTCTCAGTTCGCGATCGCATTAATATAATAGTTTATTCAACAAATTTAATGCTATAACATATGTATTTATCGATTATTATGTATCCTGCGTTATGAAATTATTATGTGGGGCTGATCAATTGCTTCAGGATTAAGGCAGAAACTGTGCTCTGCTGCTACTATTGTCTTGGCTGCTAAACACATGTTAAAAATATATTTTTCCATTGCACATGAGTTAAACTGTATTTATTAAGTCGGCTTTCTGTGTACTGATTTTCAGTACTGATATATTAGGAGGTATTTAAATATGCTGGATCTGGTTATTGCAAATGCGAAATTGTTTTTTCCTCTTGGCTACGAAAGGCCATTACTGGATATTGGGATACGCAATGGGAAAATTGAGAAGGTGGAACAGGGGCTGAAAGGTGTTTCAACAATAGATTTAAAGGGCAAGATGGTATTCCCGGGACTGGTGGAAACCCATCTTCATTTAGATACAGCTTATACGGCAGAAGATAATAACTTTGGATTTAAATGTTCTTATGAAGAACAAGCAGCATCTCTGGAGAGAAGATTTCAGGATCTTTCGGAAGACGCTATCACCGAAGATATTTATTCCAGGGGGGAAAGATTATTAAATAATTGTGTTAAGCAGGGTACAACAGCTGTTCGAGCTCAGTTGAATTTTTCCGGCAACTGGGGTGAAAATTCACTCACAGCTTACGAAATGTTAAAAAAGCGCTTTGCGGGTATATTAGATATGCAAAACACGGTTCCTTACTGGCCGGAAAATTCAGACAAATGGCATAAAGCAGCAAAAAAAGGTCGTATAGATTCCGTTGGCGGTTATCCCGACTTGAGAAAAGGTGGACCTGAAAGTTGGCACAAAGCTATAGATGAGTTGATCGGACTTGCTGTAGAATATGGTATTCCTCTTGATCTTCACTTTAACGAGCCGGCAGAAAACCCCTTATCTTATGCTCGTTATTTGGCCGACTATATATTGAGCAAAAAAGATTTTACACTTTATAACAAAGTCACTTGCTCACACTTTACTGCAACTGAGGCTCCGGGCATATCTAATGATGTCGTGATTGATATCATAAGTCGTTTTGCTAAAGCTAATATTAATGTAGTTGCCCTGACCTCAAATGACATGGTAACCGTAGGAACCCCTGACAGAAGAGGCACTACTTCAGTTCAGAAACTTTTAGATGCGGGAGCAAATGTCTGCCTGGCATCGGGAAACATAAGAGATACTATTCATCCTTTCGGTAACTGTGACCTGCTTTCTGAAGCCCTAACGGCAGCACAGATTCACAAACTGGGCACTCAGCGCGAGCTGCGCCGATTACTTGAGTTAATAACTTTCAATGCAGCCAAAGCCCTTAACATTGAAAATTACGGTGTTTTGCCGGGCTGCACAGCGGACCTTACTGTATTGGATGCCGATACCCCTGAAGATGCATTGATATCACAGGCCAAACGTTTACTTGTGCTCAAAAAGGGGAAAAAAGTTGCAGGTGAGTTAGAGCTTAAAGGAGCAACAAACCATGATTGATTATCTTATTAAACAGGCAAATTTATTTCTTAACGAATCAGATATTAAGCGAGAAATGGATGTCGCTATAAAAGATGGGAAAATAGCCGATGTCGGTAAGCAGCTGGAATATGATGTGGAAAATCCCCAAAACATAATTCAAGGAAAAGGAAAATTATTAAGTCCTGCCTTCTATGATGTTCATATGCACATCGACGAATCTTTTACTATGGACAACGACGACACCTTAAGCATTCTGGCTGCCATAGACAACCAGGAAAAATCAAACCTTAAATATTTTGATTATTCCGATGACGACTTGTTAGAAATGATGCTGAAAAATTCCAGCCGTGTGGTTGAAATGTGCATCAAAAACGGAACCACCCTCATTAAAACAAATGTACTTTTTACTCCTGCCTGGAAAACAATAGCCTTAGAGGCCATGATGATATTAAGAAAAAAATACAGTAAATATTGCGTTATCCAGACTTCTTGTGGCTTTCCTCTCTTGTTTGAAAAAGATTTGGATAATGCTGCAAAAAAAGGTGAAATCGATTTTGTTTCCGGATATCCTTACATGGATGAAACCTACTGGTTAACGATTGATCACATATTTAATAAAGCAAAGCAGTTTGATCTACCGATTGACATCCACTGTGGTGAAGCAGATGTACCCGATATTAGCAGTTTTGAGTATTTTTTGGATAAAACAGAAAAGGAAAATATGCAAGGAAAAGTTTCATGTGGCCACCTTACCGCACTTTCTGCAATTGGAATAGATGAAAAACGGGCTAATGCTGCTATTGAAAGAGCAGGAGCCATTAATTTAAATGTTGTAACCTTAACTTCCTGCAATCTCTATCTGATGAGTTCTAACCGTCGCGGACCAACCCGGGTCCGGGAACTAATGGATGCCGGTGCAAATATTTCAGTATGTTCCGACAATATCAGAGACACTTTCCGGCCTTACGGAAACTGTAATTTGCTGGAAGAAGCATTGCTCACAGCAAAAGTTCATAAGTTTTGCTCCCGGAAAGAACTGCGGCAAGTGTTTTCCATGATTACTTATAATTCCGCAAAAAATGCATTGGTTTCTGACTATGGACTAAGTGCAGGATGTAAGGCAGATCTTGTCTTACTGGATGCGGCTACACCCGAAGAAGCTATCTTAGATAATGCAGCAAAGCTTAATGTGTGGAAAGATGGAAAAATGATAGCCCGGGATGGAAACATAATCTGGCAGTGATCTTAAACGATCACAATGATTTTCTGAAACCGGGCTTTCTCAGCCTTGTTTTCCGCGAATTAGTGATCCGGCTTTCGACGGGCGCATCAAATCAGGTAATCGATGGTTTTTCATCTTTCTCTGGGGATGACCCGGATTCAGCTTTGCTGATATTTTCTTCGCTACCATTTCTGTGCAGCAGATCACCTATGGTATTTCTGACTTTTTCTTCCAGTCCAAAGGTGTTATAAATCTCAAGCATTACCACTAAGATAAACGGACCGACCAGAACACCCCCAAGGCCGAGGACAGCGATGCCGGCAATCATAGCCAAAACCATTGTCATCGGATGGAGTCGCATGGCATTGCCGATCAGAACCGGTTCAATAAATCTGCGCAAGACCAGCATAATGATATAGAGAATAAAAATGCCAACACCGGCGAAGATATCGCCACTCACGATTAAAACAATGCCCATCGGTATCAGCGTAATGGAAATGCCCAGTATCGGCAGAATATCAACTACGGCACAGACGGCTGCCCAGAGCAGGGCGTTGGGTATTGATAAAATGAGCATGCCGGCGTAGGCTTGCGCAAAGGTGAGAAACAGCAGGACAATGTAGCCGCCGCCGATCCGAAGCAATGAGCTGGTCAAATTGGAGCTTGCCGTAAAAATTTTACCCACAAATTCTTTGTCGGGGATTAAACGTAACAGCAACAGGTAGAGCCGGTCAGACTGTATGATGAAGTAGTAGCCCGACATGATGGTTACAACGAAAATCAAAATAATGCGTGGGAGGCTGGAAAAGAAGCCGGTCAGAAAGTTGAGCACTTTTGTCAGCAGCTGGGGCAATGATTCTACCGCACTGCTTTGCAAATTTTTCAAAGCATCTTCGATAGTAGCTACCGTGCCTTTGTCAAATAAGCTGCCCAAGCGGCCGGTGATATTCTCTAGCCGAGCGATTATTGTGTCCATAATCGGTGTTGTTCCAATCAGGTCGGGTATTTTGGTGGTGAGCTGGGCAATTAATCCGATAAGAAAACTAGTCAGGAAAAATATGAGCACACCAAACAAAATAAAGAAAAGGAAATATAAGAAAATGGCAAGTTTATGACCTGATTTATCAGATTTTTTTGTTGCTGACTTTTTGGAGTCGGTATTCTGTTTTCGAATAATTTTGCGAATCCACCTGGAAGACAAAGTAGCTGCTTTGGCTAGAATTAAGCCGATCATGACCGGTATCAAAAAAAGGAAAGCCTGAAAACCGAAATAAATCAAAGCGGCGACTACAATAATAATTAATAAGATGCGAATGATCCCAAGAATGGTCGAGATATTACGCTCTTTGCGCTGTTGCAAATCCATATATAGCTCCTTATAAGTCTA
>CAZVVR010000095.1:0-5555 GCA_964630605.1 uncultured Mageeibacillus sp.
CGATGTTTTGTTCTTGAGCACGCTCTACAACATCGACGAGCTGCTCTTGATTCATAGTTAAGTCAATTAGCATTCTTTCACTCCTTATTATATTTTTTATTTTGTCTTGGCTATTGTTTGGGGAAACCAAATGTACCTAATCTAATATACGTCATTATGAGCGCCATTGTAAAGTTACTTTATTCTTTAAAATCAAATATCGGCAAATTCTCTATCTCGCCTAAGAAAATAAGGTTACACTGTGCATCTTAGAGCAATTAGACAACCCTAAATTAAGCCTTATTTGCTTCTGCATTTCTTCCTGCTTCCTCATTGATCCGTCCGTAAATAAGAAAATCTGCAAGTCCAGGTCCAGAGGTCACACCAAAAAACCGTTTTTGTTCAGCTTAAACCAATATCCATATAGTTCAGATGCAAGCAGACAATATTTTTTCTACTCATGACGCAAAGCATCAATGGGCGAAAGTTTAGCTGCTTTTCTGGCAGGATAAAGACCAAAAAACAAACCAATCGCAGAGGAGAAAAGCACAGCGATAAGTATGGTCTTAATCTCAAGCACCGGCGCAAAGCCGATATAATATCCTAAGATTCTTCCCAGAAGTGTTCCGCTTATAATGCCGATTACTCCGCCGGTAAACGTCAAAATAACAGATTCAATTAGAAACTGCCACATAATATCGTTCATGGTTGCCCCCAGAGCTTTACGCAAGCCAATCTCGCGAGTTCGCTCTGTTACAGAGACCAGCATTATGTTCATGACACCAATCCCTCCCACGAGAAGAGAGATAGCTGCGACAACCGCAATAAAACTGGTAAAGATATTAGCTACCGTGTCAGCCTGCTCCATTAATTGGGCTGTCTCTGTAATTTGATATATATTCTCACCCTTGTTGCCGTGACGTGCTTCCAGCAAGCGAATAATCTGTTCCCCGGTCGCCTCTATTCTCTCAGGAGACTCGGCCATAGCAAGGATATTTTGGAAGTTTGTTTCATCCCCACTAAACTGCATTGCCGTTGTTACAGGCATATACACGATCATCGGCCGGTTTGCACCGGCATCTGCAGTAGCCGATAATTGCGAAAACAAGCTGTAGCCGACACCAACAATTTCTGCATCCATCAACTGTCCGCGCCGATTTATTTTTAAAGTCTCACCCACAGGAGGTTCGCCGGGATAAAACCTTTTAATAGATTCTTCTTCCACGATAACAGAGGGGACATTGCGTTCGAGCTCAGGCAGGGAGAACTGGCGTCCGTCCGTTATAGTTAAATTCGATATTCTCAGAAAATCCTGATCAACACCGATAATCATGACTGTCGTGCTTTCACCAAAATCTTCAGTTTTAGCCATCATTTTAAAATCAACTGAGATAAAGCGTAAATCCCGCACTGTTTGCCGGATCATATCAACGTCTTCCTGGGTAATATAGTCATCTTCTGTAGCCTGACCCGAGGATACGCTTACTAACAGCGAGGAAGCACCTACCTGATCAAATTGTCCGATAATGCCTTTTGTAGCTCCTTCACCCACGGATACGATAGCTATAACCGAGGCTATGCCAACAATAATCCCTAACATAGTCAAAAATGAACGCGCTCTGTTGCCTCTTAACATTTGCCAGGCATTGCTTATCTGTTCACGAATCATAAGCGGCTACCTGCTATTTTATCGTTTTTGGTCAGAATGTGGCTAATTTTCCCATCAAAAAGCTCTATCAGACGTTGTGCATGATTAGCAACAGTAATATCGTGCGAAATAATTATGACAGTAACCCCCATTTCATTTAGCTCATGAAATATCTCCAGAACATCGTCGGAGGTTTTGGAATCAAGGTTACCCGTAGGTTCATCCGCCAAAAGAATAGCAGGCTGCATGACCATGGCCCGGGCAACAGCCACACGCTGCTGCTGGCCGCCGGAAATCTCGGTAGGCTTATGCAAACTCCACCGATCTAAATTAACACTTTGCAAAGCCTCCCGTGCCCTGTCACGACGTTCACTGGCCGGAACACCTCCGTAAAGCATAGGCAAAGCAACATTATCAATCAGATTCATCTGCGGTAATAAGTTATATGATTGGAAAATAAAGCCAATAGTCCGGTTGCGCAAAGCTGCGCGGCTCGTATCGTTTAATTGAGTCGAGTCGATACCCTGCAATTCATAGCTGCCACTGGTCAGGTCATCGAGTAAACCGATGATGTTCATCAGCGTCGTTTTCCCTGAACCTGAAGGACCCATTATAGCGCAGAATTCGCCTTTTCTGATTGTTAAATCAACACCCCGCAAGGCTTCGTATTCTACAGTAGCGCTGCGATAAACCTTATGCAGATCGCGTATCGTGATGACCGGCTCCTCCCTTTCGGATTTATTATCCTTGCCGTTCAACATTGTAGCGCACGCCTTCCTTGATAGTAGCAGGCGGATTTAAAATCACCCAATCCTCTTCCTTTAAGCCTGACTTAATTTCAACAAATTCCCGCGAAATAATGCCCAATTCTATCGAGACCAGCTCAAAGCTGTTATCTTCATTTACTACATAAACGTAATTTTTACCCCGTTCTACAATCAGGCTTTCCGAAGGTATTGCCAGTACTTGTTCTCCCTGGTGTATATCAACTTCAAAAGAGATATCAAAACCAAATATAACCTTGTCTAAATCCGGTCCTTCAAGTGAAAATTCCACATCTACTCTAGGATCAGATGACGTCAAAATCGACTGATAATCCCCCGCAAACGATTCCGAGAAAAGATCACCCGCTTGTCCGGGCGATCCCATGGAGGAGGAGGTAGCGACAGGTGATTTAAAAGTTACTTCACCGGTCAGCAAAAGATCATCTGTTGTATAGGTTACCGGCTGACCCTGTTCCAGTGAAAGAGCATCCCTGCGATTTACTCGGCTGTATACCAGAGGCTTGCTTTCATCGTACAGAGTTACTAAAGGTTTATTGGGATCTATTTCATTAACATCACGCTGAGCCTCAGCTACCAGCGCATCAAAATCAGCTGTTTCATGCTGCAAAGCAGTTTCAATCAACTGTTCCAGATCTTGAATTTGTTTTTCCAGCATTTGGAGAAGGTCAGCACCTTGTTGATAAGCAGAAAGTAATTCGGTGCCTCCGGGGATTCCTTGCAGTTGTTGCATCAAGAGCATAAGTTCTTCCTGGCTCATGTCCATGCTGCCATTGCTGAGAGGTCTAAGCTGTAATTTTGAACTGAAACTAACGTCTCCGGTCATAGCCAGAGAACGGTAGCTACCGCCTTCAGATTTTGAAGCCAGAAGAGCGTATTTTACGGGCTCAGAATTGTTTGCTTCGGGATCAGGAACAGAAGTTTCCTCAGTAATAGTAGTTTCCGATGTGTCATCATCAGTTGCTGTCGTAGGACTGCTGCCGGTGTTTCCTGCCGTTGTCTCAGAAGGAGTTGTAGTAAAATCAGGCAATTCCGGAACTGTGGGCAACTGATCCTTTAATTCGTTTAAGATAGATTCCAGATCTCTTAGCCTCTGATTCAAATCATCCAGGGCTAACTTAAGATCATCCTGTAAGTCAGGGTCAGTCAATATCCCTAAGAGTTCTTCACCTCTTTCATTTAAGCTTTCCATCAAGCCAACGAGACGATTAAGCCCTTCAAAATCAATCTGATTAAATTCATTAACTAATTGCTGAAACGGATTTCCTATACTGAGCATGCCGCCGGCTAATTCGCTTAGTCCAATGGTAAGATCTCCCGCCATCTGCTGCAGTTGAGATGTTAGATCTGCACCGGGAATGCCGCCTTGTAAAGATCCGGCAAGGTCAGCGGCTTCAGACTGAGAACTCTCTAAAGCAGCTTTGGCCTCATCGCGGCTGTTTTTTAACTCATTTAAATCTGATCTCAATGAAGATACATCATATAGAAGCAGCTGATCACCTTTTTGCACCCGGTCACCGGGCTGAACCAGTAAGCGCTGAACAGCTATATTCTTATATGTAACTCTCTGTACCTGAGACGGGGCTACCGTACCACTCAGACTCAGTGTCTCTGAAAAATTCTGCCTGCTCACCTGCTTGGCTTTAAAAGCAGAGCTTACTTCTTCGCGGGTGAATAATTTCCACACACCAAAAAAGGCGGCTATTACAACGACTAAAATAATTATCCGCCGGGTCCAGCGCGACTTGGGTCTCTTCGTTAAGTTTTCTGTATTTTTATTGCTTTCATTATCTGACATATTTATCCATCCATTGTGTTATCACATTTAAACGTTTGTCACGGGCTTTCGGTTTACCGGAACGGGAAAGCTCGTGATTTTCTTTTTTAAAAATCACTAGTTTTGCAGCTACTGCAGCATCAACTAAAGCAGTATAAAATTGAATACCTTGTTCCAAAGGACAGCGATAATCTTCATCAGAATGCAGTATAAGAGTCGGCGTCTTAGTTTGACGTACATACTTCAGCGGCGAATGATCCCAGAGTACAGAGAAAACATCTCTATCTTCCCAAGACGTCTTATTTTGATCAAAAGCAAATCGGAAACCAATATCGCTGACACCGTAAAAAGAAGTCCAGTTACTGATTGATCGCTGGCTGGCGGCTGCTTTGAAACGGTCGGTTTGAGTTACTATCCAATTGGTCATGAAACCGCCATATGATCCTCCGGTGACCCCGATACGATCAGGATCTATCTGAGGATAAGCTTTTAGACTTTCATCGACGAAAGCCATCAGATCGCGATAATCACGTCCACCGTAGTCTCCTCTGATATCAGAAAATTCATCGTTACGACCATCTGAACCTCGGGGATTTGTAAATATGATGATGTAGCCGTGTGACAGCCAATATTGCATCTCGTGGAAATAAATGTCACCGTAAACAGTTTTAGGTCCGCCATGAATATCCAGTATAGCAGGAAAACTTTTTTCGTCAGCTTCTCGCGCTGCCGGCGGCAAAAGTACAAAACCTTCCAAAAACACATCTTCGTGCTGAAAAATAAATCTTTCCGGTTTGACAGCAGCCGGAATCTCACTGTTAAAACTGGTAATTTTATCCAGTTTATTCTCCGGCCAACCGATAAATGGAGCATCCGTTCCGGACACGTTACTGTCAAGACCGGCACGGGTGTCTTCATTGTACGGCTCTGCTTTGTATAGTTCAAGCGCCTGCATGTCATGAAAAGCTGTTAGGTACAGCCCGTCATTCAGTAAAGCAAAACCCGTAATCGAACCTTGTACCATGGCATAGGGTTCGATCTCACCGTCTTTTCTCAACCGCATCAAAATACTGCGATGCCAGTTTGTTTCCAGAAAATAAACTGCATCATGATCAACAAACTTGGGCAAAGATGAACCATAATTAACATCTGATCCAACCGAATTTCCATATCGTATTTCCCGCTCGGATAAAAGCTCAGTCTCATTAGTTTCTTCATTATAAAAATATAAGCAACAGTTTTGATTGAGTCCGATCCGTTTCATATCAGACGCCAGCAGCATCATCTTGTCGTCCCAATAAAAAGCATCACGTATGGAAAGATAATCATCTCTAACTATTTGTCTTTCTGCTCCTGTGGTCAAATCAAG
>CAZVVR010000096.1:0-5515 GCA_964630605.1 uncultured Mageeibacillus sp.
AGAATTGGAGAATTTAACCGGATCAAACAATTATGAACCGGTCAGCGTTTTGAGCCAATTCATTGATCTTTTTATCGAAGTGGATGAGCCAATGGATGAGGAAAGTATCAGCGATGTTCTTAGCAGAGCTATGGAGACCGCTTTAACGGAATTGGAAAACGCCCGGCAAATAGAGGGAAGCAGACTTACCCGCGATTTAGTAAAGAAAACAGATGCTTTGGAATCGGAATGGTCAAAAGTAGCGGAGCTTTCTCCGCGGGTGGTTCAACAGTATCGCGAACGGTTGCTGTTAAGAATCGAAGAACTTTTAGCTGAGGAACGACAAGAATGGTATGATGATCAGCGACTTTTTGCCGAGACCGCTATTTTTGCAGACAAGGCTGCTATTGATGAAGAGCTGACACGTCTGAAAAGCCATTTGCTGTCTTTGCGTGAAATTTTGCAGGGGAAAGGCCCCAGCGGTCGCCAACTGGATTTTTTGATTCAGGAATTGAATCGCGAAATTAATACCATCGGGTCGAAAGCAAATGATTTCGAGATTTCACAATCTGTGGTTACTATGAAAAGTATCCTCGAGCAGATTCGTGAGCAAGTGCAAAATCTGGAATAACCTTTTAAGAAATTAAAAATAACAAAGGAGTAGTTAATTTGGAATACAGAATGCTGCCCATAGGGCATGGTCACCTTGTATCAGAAGCCCGAATTATAGCCATAGTTTCTCCGGATTCAGCTCCAATTAAACGACTGATTCAGGATGCCCGGGACAGAAGCACTCTGATTGATGCGACAGCCGGACGTAAGACACAATCGGTACTGATCATGGATAGTGATCATATTGTTCTTTCGTCGTTGTTGCCTTTATCTCTGCAAGTAATGCGTGCTGATGCTCCGGAATCTTCAGAATCAACTGTAAAAGAGGAGCTTTAAATGACTGACAGTATTACAATTGTACAAAAAGAAGGCATAACTCTTGTTGTCTCGGGCCCGTCGGGTGTAGGCAAAAATTCAGTTATCAGTGCTTTGCGTGAACGCTACAATGATATCCGTCATTCAGTGTCGGTGACGACACGAAAACCACGGGAAAACGAGATTGACGGTGTGCACTACTATTTCAGAACCAAGGCTGAATTTGAGCTGATGGTTGCAAAAGGAGAAATTCTGGAGTATGACATTTATTGCGGTGAATTCTACGGAACTCCCCGATCTCCGCTTGAACGAATGCGAGATGAAGGCGTTAATGTTTTGCTCGATCTGACTGTAAAAGGAGCCCTGGCTTTAAAAAAGAACTACCCCAATGCTATTTTGGTGTTTCTTGTCCCTCCCTCAGAAGCAGCTTTACAGGAGCGGTTACTTAACCGGGCCACTGAGAGTGAAGAGGTTATCCAATCACGACTCAAGGAAGCCTGGGCTGAAATGAATTCAGCTTTGGAATTTGATTATCTGGTGGTGAATGACAATCTACTTCAGGCAGTGCGTGACATCGAATCCATCTATTGGGCTGAAAAGCACCGTACATCAAGGCTCTTCATTGACGGGACGCAGTGAAAAAGCTATAATCTTTAGGGTGTGCAAAAAGTAAATAATAACGTTTGTTTATATAGATTTATTAAAAGATAAGGAGCAAAAAATGTTAACAAAACCACCTCTGGAACAATTACTTCCGAGAGCTGAAAATAGATATGTGCTGGCTATGTTCGCTGCGCGCAGGGCGCGCCAGCTGACAGAAGGAGCCAGACCTTTGGTTGAATCCAAAACTCCGAACCAGGTTTCTTTGGCTTGTGAAGAAATCGGCAGCGGAGCAATAGTTTATCGTCAGGGTAAGCATGATGTGGTGATTCCGGAACGACCTGAAATTATTGCACAACGCGAAGCCAGCCGCCGTGAAGCAGAAGCTAAACGTGCTGAAGATATGCTGGAAGAGCAGCGCCGTCCGTCCAGACGGCAGGCGAGGGAAAGCTCTACTTTTGAACAAGAAGGCATCAGCGCCCAGGAAGCTTCTTTAATTGCTGAGCAATTAGTGCAATTTGTTACTGAACAAGAATCTCAGGAACAGGATCAATCAGCTTCCGAGATAGATTTTGCTTCTTTTACTGAGAGTTTGAACACTCAGGAACAAGCTAAGAGTAATGAAAAGAATGAGGACAAAGATTAATATGCATCCAACCGATAAATCTATGGCAAAAATCGTTGCTCTGGCATCAAACCGTGGTTTTATTTATCCGGGATCTGAACTGTATGGCGGACTGGCCAATTCTTGGGATTATGGTCCTTATGGCGTAGTTTTGAAGCGCAATGTCAAGACAGCCTGGTGGAGACGCTTTATTGAAACTTCCGCTCACAATGTAGGTTTAGATGCCGCAATTCTGATGAACCCAAAAGTTTGGGTTGCTTCCGGTCACGTTGACGGTTTTTCGGATCCTTTGATCGATTGCCGGGCTTGTCACTCAAGGCACCGGGCCGATCAGATAATTGACGATTGGA
The DNA here is from genome assembly GCA_964630605.1 of uncultured Mageeibacillus sp. Classification (GTDB taxonomy): domain Bacteria; phylum Bacillota; class Clostridia; order Saccharofermentanales; family DTU023; genus DTU032. The sequence goes on from CAZVVR010000096.1 coordinate 2,482, forward strand.
ACCGGGCCAATGAAATAGAAGGATCAGTGGAAGGCTGGAGCAACGAAGAAATGCAAGACTATATCGTTGAGAAAGCTATCGGCTGTCCGGTCTGCGAAGCTCAGGATTTTACTGATATACGCCATTTCAATCTTATGTTTAAAACCAAGCAGGGTGTCACCGAAGATAGCCAATCCGACATCTACCTGCGTCCGGAAACGGCCCAGGGTATTTTTGTTAATTTTAAAAATGTTCAACGTACTTCGCGAAGAAAGATCCCTTTCGGCATAGGCCAGATAGGCAAGGCCTTCCGTAACGAAATAACTCCGGGCAATTTTATTTTCCGCACACGGGAATTTGAACAAATGGAACTGGAGTTTTTTTGCGAGCCCGGTACAGATGATGAGTGGTTTGACTACTGGCGTGACTTTTCTTTTCAGTGGCTGTTAGATCTTGGGCTGGATAAAGATAATTTACGCTGGCGAGATCATGGTGCGGAAGAATTGTCTTTCTATTCTAAAGCAACCAGCGATGTCGAATATATCTATCCCTTTGGCTGGGGTGAACTCTGGGGTGTGGCCAATCGCACAGATTACGATCTGTCACGCCATATGGAATACGCGAAAGAAGATTTGCGCTATTTTGATCCTTATACCAATGAAAAATATATTCCCTATGTAATTGAACCTTCATTAGGTGTGGATCGTCTTTTCCTGGCATTGCTATGTGATGCATACGATGTCGAAACATTGGAAAATGGAGACGAGCGTATAGTACTTCGCTTCGAACCGGCCATGGCTCCGGTCAATGTAGCTGTCCTGCCGTTATCTAACAAGCTGCAGTCAGAGGCAGAACAGGTCTATAAGATGCTGTTGCCCCACTACCGTTGCGAATTTGATGAACGTCAGAGTATCGGCAGACGTTATCGGCGTCAGGATGAAATCGGTACCCCCTACTGTGTAACTTTTGACTTCGATTCGCTCGAAGACAATCAAGTGACAATACGTGAACGTGATTCGATGGAACAATTGCGTTTACCCATAACTGAGCTTGTTGATTACTTTGCCGGCAAGTTCGATCTACCATAAAAATTATTAGGAGGAACAAATGACAAAATACGTCTATATGTTTTCAGAGGGCAACGCTGATATGCGTAATTTGCTCGGTGGCAAAGGTGCCAACCTGGCTGAAATGTCCGGAATGGGTCTACCTGTACCACAAGGTTTTACTATTACTACCGAAGCCTGTAATCGCTATTATGACGAAGGTGGAGTAATTCCTGAAGAAATTAAAAAAGAAATTGCTGATGCCATGAAAGAGGAAGAAAAGCGAACCGGAAAAGTTTTCGGTGATCCTGAAAAACCATTATTGGTCTCAGTCCGGTCAGGAGCCCGTACCTCCATGCCAGGGATGATGGACACTGTTCTTAACCTTGGCCTTAATGATGAAGTGGTTGAAGGCTTAGCCAAGCTTACGGAGAATGACCGTTTTGCTTATGACAGCTATCGCAGATTCATTATGATGTTTGCTGATGTTGTCATGGAAATCGACAAAGGCATCTTTGAAGAAGAATTAGATCGCATTAAATCTGAAAAAGGCGTAAAGCTGGACTTAGAGCTTTCGGCTGAAGATATGAAGACTGTTGCAAAAAACTTCAAAGCTATTTATGAGCGTGAAAAGGGCGAAGCTTTCCCCCAGGATCCCATGGATCAGTTAATGGCTTCCATCGAAGCTGTCTTTAGTTCCTGGAACAATCCCCGCGCCCTATTCTATCGTCAAATGAACAACATACCTTCCGCCTGGGGCACCGCAGTTAACGTACAGGAAATGGTATACGGTAATATGGGTGAGACATCAGGCACAGGTGTTGCCTTTACTCGCGACCCTGCAACCGGTGAAAATGTTTTCTACGGAGAATATCTCATAAATGCTCAAGGTGAAGACGTTGTAGCAGGTGTACGTACCCCTGAGCCTATTTCACATTTACAGGACCAGTTTCCTGAAATTTATGACGAATTTAAAAAATACTCCGATGAGCTGGAAGTGCACTATGGTGACATGCAGGATCTGGAGTTCACTATTGAAAACGGTAAACTTTACATACTGCAGACCCGCAGTGGTAAACGCACAGCTTCTTCTGCCTTGAAAATTGCAGTGGATATGGTTGCTGAAGGCATCATCACACGTGAAGAAGCGGTTTTGCAAATTAATCCCAACCAACTTGACGCTTTGATGCATCCGATGTTTGAAGACGAAGCTCTGGCAGCAGCTGATAAAATTGCTAAGGGTTTGCCGGCATCACCGGGTGCAGCCAGTGGCAAAATCGTATTTTCCGCGGATCAGGCCTTTGAGTTAGCCAAAGACGGTGAAAAGGTGATTCTGGTACGTGATGAAACTTCTCCCGAAGACATTCACGGTATGAGTGCTGCTGAAGGAATTTTGACAGCACGCGGCGGTATGACCAGTCATGCTGCTGTAGTAGCACGCGGCATGGGTAAATGCTGTGTTGCCGGCAGCTCTGATATCAGTATAAATTACGCTAAAGGCAGTATGACGGCTTCAGACAGGACTTTTCACAGTGGTGACTGGATTTCTCTGGACGGCAGCACCGGAATTGTTTATGCCGGTCAGATTGCTACCAAGGAAGCTGAACAAAGCGACGACTTTTTGACTGTTATGGAATGGGCAGACGAATTCCGTGAAATGGGTGTACGCGCTAATGCAGATTCAGGTCCTGATGCACAAACATCAATTGATCTGGGTGCTGAGGGCATAGGTTTAACACGTACTGAGCATATGTTCTTTGATCCGGAAAGAATCCTGAGCTTCCGCAAGATGATTCTGGCCAAGGATGAAGAATCACGTCGCAAGGCTCTGGCTGCCATTTTGCCTGATCAGCAGCAAGATTTTCTTGAAATATTCCGGGTCATGGATGGAAAACCAGTTGTTATTCGTCTTTTAGATCCGCCCCTGCATGAATTTTTACCGCAGGAAGAATCAGAAATACGCGAATTGGCTAAAGACGTGGATATGGACCTTGATGAACTAAAATCTA
>CAZVVR010000097.1:0-5432 GCA_964630605.1 uncultured Mageeibacillus sp.
CCAGTAGGTAAAGAGCCTCATGTAAAACACAAAATCTGTTAATCGACAGCTGATAGCGCAGGAGCTCTTCTTCATAAAGAAAATCTATCTGAAAGTTTGTAGGGGCCTGTCGCTTTTTTTCATCTAGCAAAAAAGGCAAACTGTCTTCGGGACCGTAATGTCCGAGCACCAGTCCGCGCAAAAAGGCTATGGCGTCAAAAAAGTTTGATTTTCCTGAGGCGTTACCGCCAAAGAGGATACTAACCGGAAGTACACGTCGTTCGCCAAAAATAACTGATAAGTGCGAAGAGAAAGTTTCGCTTGGAGTAGCCATCATGGACAAACCACAGGGCTCACGATAGCTCATCCAATTTTCCAAACCAAAAAACAAGAGCATCGTTCTTCTCCTTAATTAAATTTACGCTGAAAAATGGGCGCATACCATACACAATTTAGTGTATCATGTTTCGTTCCATACCTTGTGCTGCCACCATATCGCAGTAAATACCTTTTTGCTGCATCAGTTGGCTGTGACTGCCTCTTTCTGCGATGCGGCCCTGATCCAGCACATAAATATTTTCCGCATGACGGATAGTGGAAAGTCGGTGCGCAATAATGAGGGTAGTACGCCCCCGCGCCAGACGCTCGATTCCATGCTGGATAATGGATTCTGTCTCCGTATCTACGTGAGAAGTGGCTTCATCGAGTATCAGAACAACGGGGTTTTGAGCCAGAGCCCGGGCAAAGGAAATCAGCTGTCTTTCACCGGAAGAAAATTCTTTGCCTCCTTCACTTACAACCGTGGCCAGCCCGTCCTTGAGTTTGCTGAGAAAGTGCTCGCCGCCCACTTCGATTAAAGCATGGCGTGCATCAGCATTGTCCAGATCTTTTCTGTCCAGGGTGATGTTAGATTCAATCGTGCCGGCAAAAAGAAAAGGATCCTGAGAGACAATTGCCATATGAGAGCGCAAGTCATTTTCGTTGATGTCTTCGATGTCCTGTCCGTCAATCCTGATCGAGCCTTTCTGCGGAGAATAATAATGGAAAATCAGGTTCATTAAGGTTGACTTGCCTGATCCGGTCTGACCCACAAAGGCGGCTGTCTCACCGGCTGCAACTGTGAAATTTATTTGCCGCAATACATCTTCATCGGCTTTATAAGCGAATGTAACATTATCAAACTGGATTTCACCCTTCATCTCAGGCATGGGTTTGCCACCAAAATCAGGTATCGGCTGATCCAATAGTTCAAACACGTGATCAGCTGCGCTGCGGGACCGTTCCAGCTCGCCCAGCCGGGTCATGGCATTATTCATCTGGCCAAAAAAGCGGATCATGTAGTCGATGAAAACATAAAGACTGGCTATAGGAACATAATAAGATCCCAGCAGATGCCCGTAAGCAAAATAAAGCAGGGCCAAAGCCAAAAGAATATAGTTGAGGGCCCCGGTTGCAGTGTGCGTGTTATAGGCATACAGATGCGACATGCTCAGCCCTTTGTGGTAGACGTATTCGTTAACCCGGTTGAAATCGTCATACATACTTCGTTCCTGGCCAAAAGCCTGAATTACTTCCATTCCTTCGATGTTTTCATTCAGGTTGGCATTTAGTTCGCTGATTCCGCGGCGAAACTGGAAATTTAGTTTCGAAGCTTTGTTCCGGTAGTCGCGAAATAAAAAGAAAAGTGCAGGAAAGGAAAGAGCGGCAATAACCAGCAGGCTAAAATCGATAGAAGCCAGTGCTATCAGAATGCCCAGCGAATAAAGCAGCGCTGTCAGTATCTGAGAAAGTACCACCTGGAAAAAAGAGCGCAGTGCCTGGGTGTCATTGGTGACTCGCGAGACAACCTTGCCGGCCGGCAAAGAGTCGAAAAAAGAAATCGGCAGTTTTTGCACATGACGGAAGATATCTTTTTGTACACTTTTCGATACTTTATTAGCAGCTTTTTGATTGCTGATCTGGCCCAGAAAACGGGTAACCGAAGACGCTAAGACGGACAAGCCGTACAAGGCCAAAATAATATAAAAACTGTTGGTTTCCACCCGGCCGTGAACAGTTATTTCGTTGTCCAAAATTCGCCCAACCAGATAAGGTCCGGCTAAATCAAAGAGAACCGAAATCAAAGATAAAGCAATACCGATGGTCAGCGGCAGCTTAACGCGCGAGGTTAAAGCCAGAATCCTTTTTAGGCTGGCCCATCCTTTAGCTTTGCGTGCTTTTTCATCTTGCCGTTTTGTCATTGGTTTTTTCCTTGTTCCAGCTGTTGTTTCAGGTATTGGGTACGGTACCAGCCAGCTTGTTCCATCAGTTGTTCATGCTGGCCGCGCGCTGCGATTTTGCCGTCTTCCATCACCAAAATAAGGTCCGCCTCCATAACTGCCGACAGACGATGAGCACTGATAATGGTTGATTTTCCCTGCCGGCGCAGCCGCAGTTCCCGCAGAATATTCTCTTCGGTACTGCCATCGACAGCCGAAAGTGAATCGTCCAGAATCAAGACTTCAGGTTCAGAGATCAGAGCACGGGCTATAGCTATACGTTGCTTTTGGCCGCCGGACAAAGCGATACCTTTTTCGCCCGCCATTGTTTCCAGACCACGAGGCAAAACCTCAAGATCTTTACGAAAATCGGCGGTATCAATGGCTTGCCGCAAAGCCGGATCACTTTCCGAAAAAGCAGGTTCAGATTGTGTCTGATCTTCAGGTTTTTCGGCCTGGTCCCAATAAAAGACAGTCGCCGGATCCTGGTTCCGCTTTTTCATTATCTGGTTTACAGCGCGAAAATTTAACTTGCGCAGTTGTTTTTCCTGCTCTAAATCCTCTTTATCCAAAGGCCAGTTTGCAGGTTTTGACCGATCGCCCATCAGAATGTTTTCCCGGATGGTTTTGGAAAAAAGGATAGTTTGCTGTGACACATAACCTATACGGTTTCTGATATCGCTCCGCCGGTATTTCTGGATTGGCTGACCATTCAGACGCAGACTGTTAAGATCCTTGCTTAAGGCATTGGGCTGATCTGCTTTTTGCGGATAGAAACGCAGAATCTGTTTTAGCAGTGTTGTTTTACCGCTGCCTATGCGTCCGACGATACCCAGTGTTTGACCTTCCTTTATGGTAAAAGAAATATCCTGCAGTACATCTTGCTTGGCATCCGGCCAGGCAAAAGAGAAATTTTCAAATTCAATATCACCAATTTTTTCCAGCGGCAGGCTGTTTTTGGCGTCCACCATATCTTCGGGGTAATCCCAGATTGCCTGAAGCCGCTCCATTGCAGCAGAGCCCTGCTGGGAAACATTGATAAACTCACCCATGGAGATCATGGGCCAGGTCATCATGCCCAGAAAGAAAACAAAAGAGATCAGAGAACCTAAAGTTATTTCACCGCTGCGGACTAATCCGGCTCCTAAAGCAATGGCGATGACGTAGGTCATGCCGGAAACGAGCCGGGAGCTGGGCTGAAAAAGAGCAGACCAGCTGGCTACACGCATATTTTTGCGATACATTTCTTCAGCCAGCTCATCAACACGTTCAGTCTGGGCGGCTTCCAGCCGGTAGGCGCGCACAATACGGACACCGGAAACATTTTCCAGCACGTGATCATTCATGGCATCAAAAGCCCGCTGGGCATCATCAAATTCCTCATAGAGGTGTGCGCCGATTTTTTTCGAAGCAAAAAGCAGCAAAGGCAGCGGTATTATAGTTGCCAGCGTCAGCTTCCAGGAGATAGAAAGCATAAAAACCAGGATGGTTGCCGGGTAGAGACTGGAATCGAACATAGTCATAACGCCGTAACCGGCCATATCGGCGATAAAATTAACGTCGTTGGTGGCTTTGCCCATCAGGCTGCCGGTGGTATTGCGGCTGAAAAAAGGCGCACTTTGTGAGAAAAGCTTGCGGGCAGTAATCTGCCGCCCCAGAAGCGGGGCGACATCCGAGCCTTTGAAGATATAGTAATTCCATACATAGTTCAGGAAAAAATTGAGAACCACCAGGCCCAGCAAAAGAAATATATAGTTAAGAAAAACATTAAAACTTACATCCTGCAGAATAATACGGTCAGCTAGATATCCGGCCAGACGTGTAGGGGCCACTCCGGCAATGTTGCTCAGAATGATAGCTATAAGACTAATCAGATATTCAGTTTTATAAGCGTCAACAAACCACGCCATCTGACGTATGATCTTTTTAATCATAAAAAACCCCTTTAGATATTATCCCGTTTCAGGACCGAACTATTATACATTAATAAAGAGAAAAGTATAGTAAAAAAAACCGCAGTGTTTAGCGGTTTTTTTAAATAAGATTTGGCTGGATGCAGTGCAGATTATTGCACTGTTTGATTACGCACTCAGCATGGTTTGGAAAAAGACGATTACTGCTGAAAATATTGATGTATAGATGAGAATTGAAACTAAAGTAAGGCTGATAGTCTGGTTTTCAGTTAAATGCGTGATAACCGCGACCGAGCGGGCATGGATCAGGCAGGAAAAAGCCAGTCCCATTAAAACCAAAAGAAGGCCAAAAAAGCCACCCTGTATGGTTGTCGGCAATGCAATCAACATAAAGAAAGTCAGGTAGGCCCAGGCAGTTTTGCCGACGGCGAGACTATGAGTAAAGGGAAGCCCGCCCTGGCGGAAAAGAAAACGGGCCAGAAGCCAGATTACGCCGGCGTAAAGCAACAAAAAGACTGCGCTGGCCAGGACACCGCTGAAATACAATCCTGCTCCCTGCAAATTTGGAGCAGTTAACCGGTCGCTGAAAAGAATTGAATAAAGCCAGCGATTGGTCAGGGTGATGTGGGCACCACCCAGCAAAGCGCTGCTGATAAAGAAAATTGTATGTGAAAGCGACCAGAAAGGCACAGCCTGTGCTTTGATAGCGTCGGCAGGCCTGGTCAGAAGTTGCAGCAGTTCACGTCCAAAGCTCTGCGCCTGTTGGGCTCCGTGAGATGAACTCTTTTGACCGTAAGGATTTCGGCCGGTTGCAGAACCGGGCTGATAGGCTTGACGGCGGCGTTCTTTTTCCGCTTTTGAGCGTCGCTTGGCTTCTGCTTTAACCGCGCGCAGCCTTTCACGCTCCGCTTTGCGTTTTTCCCGGGCTGCTTTTCGTTTTTCCCGGGCTGCCTGCCAGCTGGATTTTGTATCGGAGCTGCCGGTTGTTGTTTCAGAGGAAACGTTTGAACTGGTCCGGCCCGAACTGCCGGCTGTACCTGTTGAATCTTGTGTGCCGGCCGCCGCAGCTGTGCTACCGGCTGTACCGGGACCTTTTTCGTCAGCTTTTTGCCCGGTGCCGGAAACGGCACTTTTAGCTGCTGATTCAGCGCGGGTACGAGCACGGCAATAACATTTTTCGTTATCTTTTAGCTCGCGTCCGCAATAAAAACAATATCTTGCCATTAAATATTTCCTCTACTAGTGCATTGACTGATAATTCCAACAATAAAAAGTATATCAG
>CAZVVR010000098.1:0-4688 GCA_964630605.1 uncultured Mageeibacillus sp.
TAATAACAACATTTCCGAAAAAGAAAACAATAATAAAACAGAGAATAATCATATAGACCTCAGCAAAAAAGATAATGATAAGAAAAAAATCTACAACCCTATCAGTGAGATCGATGACGACATTATCGAAGAAGCCCGCCCCAGGAAGTCCGAGCAAAAGCGTCCTGATTTCAGAAAATGGATGGCTGCGGCTGCAGCAATTCTGGTTTTAATTCTTGGGGTTCCTTTTCTCCTGAATCTAACCAATTTAATGCCCGGTTTTGACGAAAAGCAGGCAGGCGCAGACCCGGCAGAGGTAGACCGGGAGGACCAGCAAGCGCAAAGCCCGGCCCTTGAAGGTCAGATCAGCAGCAACGGCGACTACGGCCCTCTGCTTGCAGTAAGCTATCCTGGAGGCTACGCTTTTGAAGATTATGAGACCTGGCAGGAGATCCGCGAGCAAAACCCGCTTTCGGGAGACTTTCTCCGGGCCGTAAATAACTTCAGCTTCCGGACGGCAGCCGCCGTCCTTTCGGAAAACCAGGCAGGCGAAAACGCGAATTACTCTCCCCTCTCCCTTTATTACGCACTGGCCATTGCCGGTTCCGGCGCCGGCAGCGAGACGGCTGTCGAGCTGCTCGACCTTTTGTGCACAACTGATGCAGCCACGCTGAACGACCAATCCGGCAATCTCTACCGCCGCCTCTATTTCGATAATGAGATAGGGAAATTCCAGATGGCCAACTCACTTTGGATGGACAACGACCTGGACGGTGAGCCAATCGAATACCATGATGATTTCGTGAAAAATGCGGCGGAGAATTATTACGCCAGCTCTCACAGCGTGGATTTCTCTGATCCTGAGACAGCCACGGCCATGGCCAATTGGATCGCCGAAAACACCAACGGTACATTACAGCCGGAACTGGAAATCGATCCCGAGCAGATTTTTTCCATAATTAATACAGTCTACTTCCGCGACCAGTGGATAAACCGTTTTGATGAAAAAAAGACCGGGCCGGATGTTTTCCACCTGTCCAACGGCGAAACAGTCGAGATTGACTTTATGCGTCAGACTTTGGGATCAGCCGGATTTACCGTCGGCGATGGCTTTACGCGTGCCGGCCTTAGTCTGAAAAATGGCGGCAGCATGTATTTTATTTTGCCGGATCAGGGAGTTTCTCCCTCTGAGCTGATCGCAACGCCGGAAAAATTGGAAAAAACAATCAACGGCGGCAGACAGTTTTGGGGCGAAGTCGTCTGGCAGATACCCAAGTTCGATTTTGATACCAAACTGGATTTAATACAGGTTCTGCAAAAGCTGGGGATCGAAAGTGCGCTTACACCCGAGGCCGATTTCAGCGGTATCACGGATCATCTGGCTTTTATAAACAGCGTAAAACAGGAAACTCATATAGCAGTCAACGAAGAAGGAGTCGAGGCCGCAGCCTTTACCCAGATAGATTATGTAGGAGCCGCTCCTCCCGAAGACCGCGCCGAAATGATCCTCGACCGGCCGTTCATCTTCGCCATCACACAAACGGTACCATTCAACACCACCGACGGCAGCGATCAGACCGACACAATCGTCTTTATCGGCATCTGCGAAAACCCTGCATAGAATCGTGCCTGGCACCAAACTATGCACTGTAACTCCGGCCGCTGCACCGCACCGCTGCATAGAATCGTGCCAGGCACGATTCTATGCACGCACCAAATACGAAGAACTTGGTTCTGGCATAATAATCTTATGATTGTAATTCCCCTAAAAGGAGGTCAATTTTATGAAAAATAATACAAACTTTAACTGGCGCAAAATCCTGGCTCTTGCTTTGGCTGCTGTCATGCTAATCAGCACGATAGCCTTATTCCTCAGCATACTGGCCGGCTGCCAAAAGAACGATCCCGCTGACGATCCCAATAAGATCGAAAAACCCGGCTACACTGCCTTAAAAAAGATCACTTATCCGGAAGTTTACGCTTTTGATAATATTGATAAACGCCTGGAAGTTATCGAAAACTACCCTGTCGAGAAGCCTTTTCTCAAAGCTGTAGATGACTTCTCCTATTGCAGTGCTGCCGCACTTCTCGCGACCAACGAGCAAGGCGAAAACTTCAACTTTTCTCCGCTCTCTCTTTACCTTGCCCTGGCTCTTGCCACCTCCGGCGCGGGCCCGGACAGTGCGACCCAAATGGAATTGCTGGACCTGCTCGGCGCCAGCGAAGCCTTGGCGACCAGTTCACAAAGCGCCTCCACGGCAGACCTACTCAGCACGCAAAGCAAAAATCTGTACCATCAGCTTTTTCTAAAAAACGAGATTGGTCAGCTCAATATTGCCAATTCTCTTTGGATGGACGACGAAGTTAACGGCCAGAAAATCGATTTTCAAGACAAGTTTATAGAAAACGCTGCGCAGAATTTTTTCGCCAGCGTCTATAGCGTAGATTTTTCTGATCAGGAAAAAACCGGAGCAGCGATGGCGGAATGGGTTTCAGAGCACACCAACGGAAAAATCGAACCAACTTTCAACTTTGATTCCTTGCAAGTTCTTTCCATCCTTAACACCATCTATTTTTACGATCAATGGGACAGACGTTTTGATGAAAAGACGACTGCACCGGATATCTTCTATCTTTCGGACGGAAACGAGGTTGAAGTAGACTTCATGAATCAAACTCAAAGTTCGGCCAGCTTCGCCAGAGGCGAAAACTATACCCGTGCTGCCCGCCCTTTGAAAAATGGCGGTGAAATGATTTTCATCCTCCCCGATAAGGGCGTCAACCTCTATTCTCTGGTCGATTCCGCTGAAAAGATGGAGGCTGCTTTCACAGGCGGATCGCAATCCAACGGCGAAGTGGTCTGGAAAATGCCCAAGTTCAGTTACGACACAAAACTGGAGCTTAAGGAAGTTCTGCAAAAACTAGGCGTTAGCGCTGCGTTTACTGGCGACGCCGACTTCAGCAATCTGAGCGAAGAAACGCAGATATTTATAAGCAACATAAAACAAGACACCTTTATAGCGGTCAATGAAAATGGCGTCGAGGCCGCCGCCTTTACCCAAATAGACTTCGACACAACATCCATGCCCACAGGTCGTGCTGAAATGATCCTCGACCGGCCTTTCATCTTTGGCATCACAGCCCCTAACGGCAGCCCGCTCTTTATCGGCCTCTGCGAAAACCCCGCCTAAAACCGTGAATAGAATCGTGCCTGGCACCAAATTATGCAGTGCATAGAATCGTGCCAGGCACCAATCTATGCACCCGCCGATTCTATACATCTGAATATTTTTCTTTGCTGAGTGTTATACTCTTATGTCGAGTAAAGTGTTGAGGTGTCATTAGAAGATGTATAATTTCCTTGCTTTAATTAGTGGTGCCGTAGTGGGCTTCATGATCCTCTTAAACGGGGAGCTGGCGCAATGGTACGGCATGTACAATGCCACGGTCATCTTTCACCTGGTGGCAGTATTTTTCACTTTTATCGTTTGCAAGATTGGCAAAAAAAAGCTTCTTCCCAGTAAAAAACTGCCTTTATGGTTTTATCTGGGCGGTCTTTTTATGGTTTTCCCTACCCTGTTCGAAAACTTCGCTTTTGGAAAAATCAGCATGACCAGTATTATGGCACTCAGCCTTTTTGGGCAAACCATCTGCTCACTTTTGTTTGATCGCTTTGGTTGGCTGGGGATGGCAAAACATCGTTTCCAAAAATACTCTCTTATTGGCATTGTGTTTTCTTTAGTGGGGATCGGCGTCATGCTGACCGACCTCAAAGGCACAGACAATCTCGCGATCCTCGCTATTATTCTGGTTTTCCTTTCGGGAGCTGCGATTGTAATCTACCGCACAATCAACGCCAGATTAACTGAACACATTGACAGCATGCCGACTTCTTTTATCAGCCATCTCATCGGCCTGCCTTTCATTATCATATTGGCTTTGATCATGCCGGGAACCAGCATCACAGGCCTTTTCACCAGTCCGTCACCAAATTTTTGGATCTATTTTGGGGGTGTGGGAGGTGCAATCGCCGTCTTTGTAATGAATATTACAGTTCCTAAAATTTCAGCCTTTCGCCAAACACTTCTTAATTTTGTCGGAAAAGTTTTCGTAGGCATTTTACTGGACCTTATTTTGGAAAGTAGTTTTTCTCCGGTCACTTTTTACGGTGGATTGATAATAGCAGCAGGCATTTTTCTCAACATAATCATCGAGCAATTGCAGCTGCGGCAAAAACCCGTGGCCGGCAAGACTCGTTAATCTGCCTAGGATTGTGCACTGCAGAGAATTGCGCTTTGCATAGAATCGTGCCTGGCACCAAATTATGCACGGCAGATCTGCTGCATAGAATCGTGCCTTGCATAGAATCGTGCCTGGCACCAAACTATGCAGGCACCAAACTATGCAGGCTTTGTTGATGTATAATGTGGCGGATCAATAGGAGGGGTGGATATGTATAATTTATTGGCTTTGCTAAGCGGTTTTATTATTGCTGTCGTGGTCACGTTTAACGGGCAGCTGACGGCGGTGTACGGCAACTATAATGCTACTTTCATTATTCACCTCGTAGCAGTTGTCTTTTCCTTTTTATTCTTAAAAATAGGCAAGAAAAAGATTTTCCCCAGGAAAAAGCTTCCGTTCTGGTTTTACCTGGGTGGTGCTGTCGGTATGTTTAATGCCCTTTTTCAAAACTATGCTTTTGGAAAAAT
>CAZVVR010000098.1:4698-5387 GCA_964630605.1 uncultured Mageeibacillus sp.
GGAAAAATAAGCCTGACCAGCATATTGGCTTTGTGTCTTTTTGGCCAAACCGTAACCTCGCTTTTAATCGACAGATACGGCTTTTTTGGCATGGAAACTCATCCTTTTAAAAAATCTTCTTTTGTGGGATTTGCTTTTGCTATTGTCGGCGTGGTGGTGATGCTGGATCTTTCAAGCGGCATCGATACTATCATAATTTTGGCGATAATCTTGGCGTTTTCTTCCGGTATCACTACGGTAGTATCGAGATCGATTAATGGCCGACTGACTGAACATAGCGGTGGTATGGCTGTTTCTTTTATCCATCATCTGGTCGGGCTGCCACTGACATTTCTTATCGTTTTGATCATGCCAAATAATAATATGTCACTTCTTTTGCAGCAGCCTTCAAAAGATTGGTGGATTTATCTGGGCGGACTGGCAGGGGTGTTTTTGATTTTCGTACTGAATGTGACGGTAATGAAAATCTCGGCGTTGAGACTGTCATTACTGTCCTTTGTGGGTCAGGTTTTACTGAGTGTCCTCCTGGATCTGCTGCTTGAAAGCTCGTTTTCCAAAGTGACGCTCTACGGCGGACTCATTGTTGCAGCAGGCGTGGGCCTGAATATGCTAATCGATTTTCTTCAAAATCCCCGCAGAAAAGAGAGCAAAGAATAGGGGCCGGTGCATAATTTGGTGCAAGGCACGAT
>CAZVVR010000099.1:0-5282 GCA_964630605.1 uncultured Mageeibacillus sp.
TCAAGCGCTAAGTCGTGTAAACGTTTTACCACCTTTTCAAACTCCTCTTTATCATTGATAGCATCGGTGAGACGCTGAATGACAGGAACATCTTCAGCTAGTGCCACAATCTTATATGCTTTGTCACTGTCCTTTTTATTTCTGCTTTCACAAACACCGCGTATAACAGAAGACACATAATTAATGCTGTCTTCCATTGAATCTGCTGCCCGTAATTTGGGGGCAAGATAACGGCGCTCGAGCCAACGGTCAACAGAAGAGCCAAAGCGCTTATTTTTGCTGTCTTTTGCCTCCTCCCGAACAAATACCTGATTAATGTACAGTAAGCCAATCCTGCGTGAGAAGTCGTCAGGATGTAGCAATTTGCCCGAGGATGCACCCCGGTAAAAGTTCCAAAGAATTGCAACCAGTGCTCCAACAATCAGACCACCGATCATATAAAGAGGTAGATTAATTGTTCCGGATACCGAATCTGTTTTTTCGTCTTCGGCTTGCTCTCTTTCCTTTTGTTCTTCTTCTGCAAGAATTTTCTCTTCCAAGGCAACTTTAAGTGCCGCTTCAACTTCGGTATTTTCAATTTCTTCAATTATGTTTTTTAACTCAAGTTGCAGAATTTCTAATTCATCATCGAGATTTTTCAATTCAAGCTCCATGTTTTCTCTGTCGCGTTGAATGGAAGGATTTTTAATAGTTTTAAAATCTATATCACGTATGGTAAGAGTATGAGGGTAAGAGTAGCTGGTCTGGTTTTCAGCTTCAAGAAATATATACTCCTGGGCGGAATCAATTAGCTGACGAATATAGTTCATATCAGGTCCGGTAAACTTAAATATAATGTTATCGTTTGGCTGCAGATTTACTTCTACCAGCTCACGTAAATTGCTGCCCGAGATTGTGGCAATACTGTTTTTTTCCAAGTAATTATAAAAAGCAGTACTGCGTATTAGACGCAAATAATCCAGACTCAAAAGAAGGTGTCTTTGTAAAAGGATATCTTCATTTTCAGCGGTAACATTATTCATTGTGACTTCAAGCACAAAAGTTCCTAACGGCTGAGCATCTGCATCTAATGAAAGATAAACGCTATTGCTAAGCCTTTCACTCAAAACAGAAATATTCTCTTGCAGAAAATTAATGCGTTGATTATAACGAATTACCGTCAGGTCAGAGGTCACCACTTTATCATGTACCGCTGCAATTTCATCGTCGGACAAGACTATTTCCTCTGATCCCCCGCCAATTTCCATGCGGCCCGGACCCTGGCTTCGAAATAAAGCAACAGCTGTCATCAGAATTGCTCCAATCAGAGCAAATACAAATATTTTGCGCCATCCTTTTAAGGCAAAATAAACGAAATCTCTCAGATAATATGCTTCATATTCTTGTTCTTGCATTTTTACCTCATCTCTTACCCACAAAATTTTTCGAAATAAGAAACTCTGATATTAACGGAATTAATCAACCAGAGAAAACTTTACTTCTGCATTCTGCCTAAAATGATAGCTACTGGCTTGATCTTTTGCAAGCATCAGTCTGAACCTCTAAAATGTTACATTTTGCTGTAAATCTTTTCCTTTTGTCTGGTATCGTTAACTTAAAGCAGCAAAACGATCTTAGAAAAACTGGCTGAATTAATTCAGCCATACTGCGGAAAGGATTATTACATGAAACAAACAAACACCCACTGGTTAACCAAAGGTGATTTCGAGCTGTTGGACGATGGCCTCAGCTTAAGTTCTTTGCCAAACACAGACTTTTTCGTCAATCCCCTGGACGGAAATGTAATAAATAATGCTGTTTTTCGTTATCAAGAGGTAAAAGGCGATTTTATTTATAAGGCCCGCGTAAGTTGCAATTTTGCCAATAATTTTGATGCACCCATCTTAATGGCATATGAAAACGCTCAAAGCTGGATTAAAATCTGTTTTGAACAAACAGACCAGGGACGTCCGGCAATCGTGTCAGTCGTAACCAGAGACCGTTCTGATGACGCCGTCGGTGAGTATATTAAACAAGAAGAAGTTTGGCTGCTGCTGGCACGTAAAGATAATACTTTTTCAACCCATTACTCTCTGGACGGAAAACTATACCTGATGACACGTTTGGCCTGGGTGCCAATGGATCAGAAGATAAAGCTGGGTTTCGGCGTTCAATCTCCTGCAGGAGGAAGTGTCACCGCGTATTTTAGGGACATGAGCCTAAAGCAAAGCACACCGTCTGACCTGCGAAACTTGAACTCTTCAGACCTAACTGACAATCCTGTATACTATTCGGAGTAAACCTTTTTTATGGAGGATCCTTAATGCAAGACTTACTTTTTGTTGTAGACATGCAAAATGATTTTATCGATGGCAGCCTCGGAACTAAAGAAGCTGAAGCTATTTTGCCGCGCGTGCGTGAAGTTATCGACAGCTATCCACCAGATAAAGTTTATTTCACTCGTGACACTCACCAGAAAAACTATCTTGAAACACAGGAAGGACGCAAACTGCCCGTTCCGCACTGCATAAAAGATACAGAAGGCTGGCAAATAGAGGATTCTTTAGAAAAAAGAAGGCAAACGGAAGCTATTGACAAAGGTACTTTTGGTTCAATGGAGTTGGCACGTTTGTTGGCTGAGTTAAACCAGGAAGAAGAAATCCGCAGTTTGCGTTTTGTCGGACTTTGCACCGATATCTGCGTTATATCGAACTCACTCATAGCCAAGGCTGCCTTACCGGAAGCGGAAGTAATAGTAGACGCTTCTGCCTGTGCAGGCGTGACACCTGATCAGCATCAAACTGCACTGGATGCCATGAAAGCCTGCCAAATTACAATTGAAAATGAGTAAGTTCAGGTCTGCTTATTTATTAATTTTTGTTTAATTTCAAAAACACAGTTTAAAAAATTGTTGCAGAAATCGTTTATTCTTTTTCTGCCGGGCTGTTTAAAGCATTATAAACAGCAGCCTTGATTACTTCACTGGAACTGGTCGCACCGCTAATGGCGTCTACAGCTAAACTGTTTTCCTCAATAATATCAAAAATAATTGCTTCGGCAGCCTTACCTTTTGCTTGGCGGTGGGAATTAATTGTTATTTCTGAAATAGTATTATTTTTAACTGTAACTTCTAGTTTTACCTTAATCAGTCCGGCAGCTTCTTCGCCATAGTAGCTGCCATCTTCAACTTGAGCAAGATCTAAGGCAGCGTAATCATTTTCTTTAAGCTCAATTGTGCGAACATGTGTAAGCATGAAAGCGACAAATAAAAGTACGGCTACAAGAAAGACAGCCATTGCCGCTGACAGGATCATGTATTTCTTATTTTCCACTTAACTTATTCTCATATATTAATTAACCGGGGTAAATTCAGGCTGTTTATACCTTGTTCTATACGTTTGCATCTTTTTAGTAGCGTTGCAGTATTTCCAGAAAACAATTATAAAATCGCTCATGATCCAGACCCAACACAACATCTACTTTGCGATTATCGAACTTATAGTCACTGTAAACGTCTGAAACTGTTTTGCCTCGTGTCAGCTTCCCTTTAAGCTCAATTTTCACGCCGGCTTGCTCAGATCTAAAAAGATCAGGGTATACCAGGTACAGAAAAGTACAAGGATCGTGCATGGCTACAAAATCCAGATTATAGAGTTTTTTTGCCCAGGTCAGAGTTTGACGCATGGAATTCGCCAAAAAGGCGCCCTGTTCATTTACAGCGTGAATTTCTTTGATTGCAGCTTCATCCAGAAAGGCCTGCATGGTAACATCCAGACCCAACATCGAAATATCAAGATCTGCGCTAAAGACGATGTCTGCTGCCTCCGGGTCAAAATATATATTAAACTCAGCTGCCGGTGTGGTGTTTCCATGGGAAACGGCGCCTCCCATAAGTACTACCCGTTTAATCTTTTTTTCCAAATCTGAGTATTTAAGTAAAGCGATAGCCAGATTCGTGAGCGGTCCGATCATGACTAAAACTAACTCGCCTTTCAGCTCACTGGCTGCTTCGTAAATAGCATCCCAGGCAGGTATTTGTTCGTGATTTGCCTTTGAGCCAGGTAAAACTTGCCCTCCCAGTCCGTTTTCGCCATGGATCTCGCGCGCAAAATACGGTTCAGCCAGCAAAGGTCTGTCCGCTCCCTTATAAACCGGAACATCCAATCCGGTATAAGAAACCAGGTTGCGAGCATTCTCATAGGTGTGTTCCAGTTCTACATTTCCTGCACAAGCAGAAACACCTATAATCTCTATTTCCGGCATTTTTGCCGCCAACACGATTGCGGCAGCGTCATCAACACCCGGATCAGCATCAAGCCAGACTTTTATTTTAGTCATTTTTTACCTCTCCGTAAGTCTCCAGGGATTCGCAGAGCAAATCAATAAATTTGTTTCTTTCAAGATCCAACACCACATTCACATTTGCTTTTCGATTCAGGACACCATAAAAATCCGCTACGGTTGCAGCTCGACAATAATCTCCGGACAATTCAACATCCACAAAGCATGATTTCATTGTCAATATTTCCGGATGAGTTAAAGCAACCACAGCCACTGCATCATGCACCGGCGCTCCCGGATAACCTTTTTCTTTGTGAAAAAGATAGAAGAAATCAAGCCATTCTGCCACAATGCGTGCCACAGGATTGCCGATATTACGCATACGTTCAATATCTTCCGGTTTAACCAAAGCCTGTTCCGTCACATCAAGCCCACACATGGTTAAGGGCAGACCTGAATGAAAGACTACATACGCCGCTTCCGGATCAACCAGAATATTGAATTCTGCAGCCGGAGTCCAATTCCCATAAGCAGCACCACCACCCATAAAACAGATATGAGCAATTTTATTTTTCAGTTCAGGATATGTTAGCAAAAGCTGAGCCACATTACTTAATGGTCCAGTAGGCACAATCGTAACAGGCTCGTCCGCTTCACGTAAAAGCTGGGCCATAAAATCAACGGCAGCCAGCTTCTGCAATTCAATCTCAGGATCCGGCAACGCAGGTCCATCCAAACCCGATTCACCGTGCACGGACGGTGCATCAATATGTTCTGTAAACAACGGTTTAACGGCACCTTGAGCGATAGGCACCTCTTTTTTCAGCAGGGTCCATATCTTCCTGCTGTTCAGAGTTGTCTTGTCCAGAGAAACATTACCCGCCACCGTAGTAACAGCGAGAATTTCGAGTTGGGGTGACGATGCCGCCAATGTCCAGGCAATGGCGTCATCGTGACCTGGGTCTCCGTCTAAAATGACGGGGATCTTTTTCATTTTCATAATTACTTACTCCCAATCAGAA
>CAZVVR010000100.1:0-5251 GCA_964630605.1 uncultured Mageeibacillus sp.
ATTACTAATGCTTCGCTCACATATCAAATGCTGCAACAGGGTATCGGTTATATAAGACTGACAGAATTTTCGGCACATGCTGCAGAAAATTTTGAAAAAGCAATATTTGATTTAATGGATCAGGGAGCTCAACATCTTGTTATTGATTTGCGCAGTAACGGAGGTGGCTATGCCTACCAGTGCATCGACATGCTGGATGTTCTCTTGCCGGCACAGACAATAGCAACTGTCGAAGGTCGTTCAGACGGCGAAAGCTACACGGAAGAATGGAAAACCAGTGACAAAGCTCTGGTGCCTGACGATATGACTTACGCTATTCTGCTTAACCGTTATTCTGCCAGCGCCAGCGAGTTATTTGCCGGTGTTTTGCGCGACCTGGGCAAAGCGACTTTAATAGGCGAAAAGACCTATGGGAAAGGCGTCGGAACCTTAACCTGGACATTAGAGGATGATTCAGCGATTCAAGTAACTAGCTTCGAGTATTTTTTGCCTGAAGGTGAATCAATTAATGAGATAGGACTTTTACCGGATGAAGAAATCGCTTTGGACGAGGATGTTGCCAATAAGCCTATAAATCAATTAAGTTCTGAAGAAGATGCTCAGCTGGCTAAGGCGATTGAAATATTGAAAGAAAACGTGAAATGACGATCCGCCAGAAAGAGGAAAGGATAAATTAGTATGTTTGATCACAGAATAATGAACGGGCAAGTTTATCAGGATGGGAATTTTATTCGCAGTAATGTCTATGTGAACGGCGAAAAAATAGCTTTAATTTCACAGGAAGAGTTAGAAGCAAAGCTTACTACAGACGCCAGCGGACTTTATGTTGCTCCGGGAATAATTGATGCCCATGTTCATATTTCTCTTCAGGGAGGCGGAGGGAATTTATCCTGTGACGATTATCACAGTGGCAGCATAACGGCAGCCTATGGCGGAATTACTACATTTATAGACTTTTTGGGTGAAGCTGCTACAGTGGCCGAGATGCGAGATTTTGTCCGTCAAAAAACAGAAATAGCACAGGATGCTTTAGTTGATTATGCCTGGCATGCTTCAGCAAAGGATCTTAAAGACAGTGTAGATGAGATGGCTGATCAGGCAGTGGCACAGGGAACACCTTCCGTTAAGCTTTACACGACCTATAAGCCCGCAGGTATTTATTCTTCTCCGGAATCAGTGGAAACTTGGATAAAAAGATCTGCCCGGGGCGACGTTCGTATCATTATTCACGCAGAAGATGATACTTTGATCGATCATGACAATAAGGATGCACGCATGCTGCCCCGGAACCGTCCGCCCGAATGTGAAATAGAAGAAGTACGTAAAATCGCTGAATGGACCAGAAAACATCAGGGCAATAGCTATATTGTGCATGTTAATTGCGGTGAGACTATTGAAATGCTTAAAAAAGAGTATAGCGATATTCTGCAAAAAAACTTATTCCTGGAAAGCGCTCCTCAATATTTTATTTTTGATGAATCAGTTTACAGCTCTGACGATTATTACCGCTACACTATCACTCCGCCCTTCCGTTCCCTGAATCAGCGTGACTTGCTCCGTCAAAACTGGCGTGAAATTAGTGTGTTTGCAACCGACCACTGTCCTTTTACTTTAAAAGCTAAACAAACAGCCGCGGGGGATTTAGCAGTGATGCCCATGGGTATGGGTGGTATGGAATATCTTTTTCCTATAATGCACTCTTTGTATGGCAACGAAGTGATCGATCAGCTTACTGTAAACCCGGCAAAGCTATTTGGCATTTATCCCCAAAAAGGTGTACTTGCTCCGGGCAGTGACGCAGATATCGTCCTTTACCGTGAAATACCTACAATATTAGATAAACTGCACTCAGCGTCTGATGATAGTCCTTATATGGGACTTAAGGTAAATGCTAAAGTTGTTTCCACAATGAGCCGCGGCAACTGGGTGGTCGATAATGGCGAGTTGAAAAAGAATAATAAAGGTAAGTTTGTCTTCGGACGTTTATAAACCCGATAAGTTATTTTTTTAAATCTTCTGCTATTTCCAGCAATTGAAGATAAAGCAGTTCTTCAGTTTCAATAGTTTGCAGTAATTCAGCATAATCGTGATAGATTTCACCCGATTCATCTCGGGTGAAATTGTTCTCCAGATAATCTTTTTCTTTTTGATGTTCAGATAAATTCGATTCCAGTTTCCTGAAGAGCGTATTTATGTCCGCTACCAGACGGCGGCGCTCACTTTTACTCTGGGGATATTGTTTGAGATCAGCTAAAAGCGGGTAGAGCTGAATCGCTTTCTGATCCCAGCACGGCATTTCAGCTACAGTTTCTGTTGTAGTTTTCTGCACGTCACGGTCTTTGTCAGCAGCAATTTTACGCTGGGCAAGTTGAATGTTTTTGGTTTTTAGAAGATCTGATTCTTTTTCTGCTTTTCTGTAAGCATCAAGACTCGGAAAAATTTTAATTTTGCCTTCAAGTATGCCCCAAACTTCCTCAGCAATGCGCTTGATGAAATAACGATCGTGTGAAACTGCCAGGATTGTGCCAGAAAATTCATTTAATGTATTTTCTAAAAGCTCCCGTGAATATATGTCCAGATGATTAGTTGGCTCATCCATAAACAGCACGTCAGGTTTGTCTTGCATCAGAGCACAAAGAAATAATCGTGAACGTTCTCCTCCTGAAAGGCTACCTGTTTTCTGGAAAACCAAATCGCCGCTAAAACCAAAACGAGCGAGCTCGCTGCGTGCCTGTTCCTGATTCAGTTGTGGTTGCAGATAAAGAAGTTGTTCCAGCACATTTTTATCGTAGTCGTCAAAATTTGCTTCCTGACCGAGAAATGCAAAAGTAAGATTGGGAGCTTTGTTGATGGCTCCTTGAATTTGAGTCAGATCTCCCATTACAGTTTTCAAAAGTGTTGTCTTTCCACTGCCGTTTTTTCCTACGAGAGCAACATGTTGTCCTTTCATGAGCTTAAAAGATAAATTTTCAAAAAGAGGGTTATCTGCCTGGTTGAAACTTATAGTTAATTGTTTCGCCTCCAGGGCCAGCTGTTCCCGTCGTGATCCTTTTTGTTCAGGCTGTTTTTTTAATTGGAAACTCATCCTTGTATGATGTGATTTCCTATAATTACGTAAAGTGGCCAGATTCTCAGCAATGCGTGCTTCTTTTTTCTCGCTGCTGTGATATTGGGAAATATTACGGTGCGACAACATGGTCTGAGTGATATTTTCCTGGTTTTGCAGCTTTTTTTCTGTATGATAGATGCGACGTTCCAGAGTTTTTTCCTCCAGCTGTTTTTGTTCATAATATTTATCATAATTGCCGGAGTAGAGTTTAATTTTGCCGTTGTTAAGTTCTGCGGTTTTTGTAGCAACATTATTGATAAAAGCGCGATCATGCGAAACAAAAAAAACGGCCGCGGATGACCCATTGAGATAATCTTCCAACCAGTCGATTGCTTTTTGATCTAGATGGTTGGTAGGTTCATCCAGCAAAAGTAAGTCAGGCGAGCGGAGCAGAATTCTGGCCAAGGCAACGCGCATGCGTTCTCCTCCCGACAGTAGTTCCAAAGGACGTTTAATTGTGTCCTCATCCAGGGACAGTGCATTAAGAATAGTTTCCAGGCGCTGACGAAAACTAAATCCGTCTAAAGCTGCGAACCTGTCTTGGGCTCTCGCATATTTGCGCATTAATTCTTCGAGATGATTTTTGTCAGTTGCGCATTCCAGATCAGCCTGAAGCATACGAATATCCGCCTCCACGGCTGTTAGCTCAGGATCTTCCAGAGCAAAGTCACTGTTTATACTAAGATGATCCAGCTGCTGTTCCAGATATTCGACTACTGTATCACGTGCTATATGAATGCTCCCGAATTCCGGATCCGGTGTTTCTTGTCCCGCAATCAAACGCAACAAAGTAGTTTTCCCGGCACCGTTGTCACCGATTAAAGCTATTTTATCGCCTTGGTTGATGTTGAGATCAATACCCCTCAGGATCTTTACTGCAGCGAACGATTTTGATATATTGTTAATGCTTAGTAGGCTCATGTCGTATCTATTATGGACTCATCCTCCAGATTTTGACAATATCCCGGGGGAAAAAGAGAGTTAAGCTGCATTAAATTCATCTTATTTTAGATTGTAAAATATGGCTTGCATTCTGTCTCTTGATCCTATATACTTCTCCTTGTGCCTTTTTGTGCAGATGTCTTTGACTATGCAGATAAAGGCAAGCGAAGAAAACGGAGATTGCTTTTCAGTTCGCTGCGGATTGGAAAGGTAACTTCGTTAGAGCAGTCCGACTGGATTCGGACGATAATCACGCGGCAGCTTAGCACCCAGCGTAAGCGCCACAGCACTTTGACTGGGTTTTAAAAACGAAAAAGCAAGACACACCCGAGTCGATAGTGATTATTGAAAAAGTGATTAAAACGTAGCCATAGGAGGAAACAATGGCAGTTAAACAGACAATTAGAATTCGACTAAAAGCTTTCGACCATCGCATTCTTGATGAGAGTGCCGAACGTATAGTTGAAACAGCCAAGAACAGCGGAGCAAGTGTGTCGGGTCCGATACCTTTGCCGACAGAGAAAGATATCATTACCGTACTGCGCTCGCCGCACGTTGACAAAGATTCACGTGAGCAGTTCGAGGTTCGTACGCACAAGCGTTTGATAGATATCCTCTCGCCAACTCAGCGGACCATTGAGTCCCTGATGAGACTAGAGATGCCCGCAGGCGTAAACATAGAGATCAAGCTATAAATTATTGGTCAATGTTCACCATAGTAGTGAACCAATAACCAGGAGGTAATAGAAAGATGGCAAAATTCATGCTCGGCCGAAAAGCTGGTATGACGCAGATTTTTGACGAAGAGGGGATTTCCATTCCTGTAACAGTCATTTCCTGTGGACCGCTAAAGGTCATACAGAACAAAAGCGAAGAGAAAGACGGCTATATCGCAACACGTGTTGGCTACGAAGATTATAAGAAGGCCACGCGTCCTCACAGCGGTCAATTTACAAAAGTTGAAGTCGCTCCGATGCGCCATATCCGTGAGTTTACAGCAGAAGACGGCGAAGTATTCGAACCAGGACAAGAACTGACTGTCGCCGATATGTTTGCTGAAGGTGACTTTGTAGATATTTCAGGTATTTCCAAAGGTAAAGGCTTTCAGGGCGCAATTAAGCGTCACGGCGTATCCCGCGGTCCCATGTCGCACGGTTCAAGATACCATCGTGGTCCCGGTTCCATGGGATCCTCTGCAAC
>CAZVVR010000101.1:0-5242 GCA_964630605.1 uncultured Mageeibacillus sp.
GAGGAAAAAATGAGACTGAACTGTTCACGGAAAAAATTAATGGATTCGATCAATACCGTTTCGAAAGCCGTAGCTATTCGTACACCAATGCCGATTTTAGACGGTATTTTACTGA
Source organism: uncultured Mageeibacillus sp. (assembly GCA_964630605.1). Lineage (GTDB taxonomy): Bacteria > Bacillota > Clostridia > Saccharofermentanales > DTU023 > DTU032. The sequence goes on from CAZVVR010000101.1 coordinate 116, forward strand.
ACGCTACTGACGATCTGACTCTGACAGGTTACGATATGGAAACTGGTATAGAATCGCGTATGGAAGCTGATATTCTTGCTACCGGCAGTGTGGTTGTTCCAGCCCGGGTTTTTACTGAAATTGTGCGTCGCTTGCCTGAAGACGATGTTTTCATTGATACTGACGACAAGCATATGGTAAAAGTTGAGAGTGGAGCCAGCTCTTTTAATATTCGTGGTTTATCTTCTGACGATTACCCGGCTTTGCCGATTGTTGAACATGATCGCAGCCTTGTTTTAGAACAGAAAATATTGAAAGAGATGATTCAGCAAACAAAATTTGCTGCCTCCACTGATGACAGTCGTCCTATCCTCAAAGGTATAAATTTAATTTTTGATAACGGTAAGCTGACCCTGGTTACTATAGACGGCTTTAGACTCGCTGTGCGCAAGGAAGAAATTAAAGGTGAACAGCAAGAGACTATGCAGTTTATAGTTCCTGCCCGCGCCATGGAAGACGTTTCTCATGTTTTGGCCGATACTGATGAGGCTGTTACCATTGGTCCCTCACATAACTATGTATTGTTTGATACCGGTAATGTAAAAATTGTTTCTCGGCTGATTCAGGGTGAATTCCTCAATTATAAGAGCATTTTGCCCAGCGGCAATAAAACCAGTCTGGTGATTGATCCGCAAATTCTTTTGTCCGCAATCGAGCGTGCCTCCATCGTCATAGACCGCGATGAAAAGCGTTTTCCGGTCACTTTGGAAACACCGGATGAAGATACCTTAATCATCAGTTCAAAGACTGATATTGGCATGTCCCGTGAAGAACTTAATATTGCTTTAACCGGAGAATTGGTTGATATAGACTTTAACCCAAAATTATTCATGGATGCCTTGCGGGAAATCGAAGACGATCAGATAACAGTATCCTTCCAGGGCAGTGTCGGTCCCTGTTCTATCCAGCCTCTTGAAGAAGATAAGTTCTTTTATCTGGTTCTGCCTCTGCGCCGATAATTTTGTATGCGTTTGACTTCTTTGAAGCTGACGAATTTCCGTAACTATAGAAATCTGGATCTGTCTTTTAATGATGGTATTCATGTTTTTTATGGTGACAACGCCCAAGGCAAGACAAATTTACTTGAAGCTATTTTTCTTTGTACCTGTGCCCGCTCCCACCGTACCGGACGCGATGAGGAGCTGGTTTTGCACGGTGAGACTTTTTACAAAATTGAAGTAAATTTTTTAACTGACAGGGGCTTAGAGGAAAAATTATCTTTTGCCTATCTTTTACCAGAAGCGCTGAATTCTATGCGACCTGCGCGCAAGATGTCTTACAATGAAATTGAACTTGGTAATATTTCGGAAATGATCGGTCTTTTCCACGCTGTAATTTTTGCACCTGAAGATTTGCAGATAGTAAAAGCCGGACCGGGAGCACGCCGGCGCTTTTTGGATCTTTTAATTTCACAGACCAGCCGTCCCTATTTTAGAGCTTTGCAAAAGTATAATAGTTTGTTGTTACAACGCAACAGTCTTTTGAAAATTATCAGGGAAAGAAAAAATTCAAATCATTCTGTTGGCAGGAGGTCAGAAAAAGCTGCTGACGCTCAAAATGCTTTGTCCGAAGGAAATGAGACTCAAGAAGAAAGAAAAGCTCCGGAATTGCCTGCTATGACGATTCAGGAAGAACTTGCCGTCTGGGACCAGGCTCTATCTTCTGAGGCGGCGTTTATACTTAAAAAACGTTTGGATTATGTAGAAACAATAACTGAATATGCCGGTAAGTCTCTGGCCTATTTGACTGACTCGCTGGAAGAGTTAAGCCTGAAGTATAAAAGCATCGGTGGAATTTCGCACCTGCAATCCAGGCAAGAAATCGCTGATTTGTTTTATGTGCGCCTGCAAAAAACAGCTGAGGATGATGTTTTTCGCGGCAGTACCAGTATTGGGCCCCACCGCGATGATCTGGAGATATACTTAAATCAGCATCCGGCCAGAATATTTGCATCTCAAGGTCAACAGCGCTCTCTGGTTCTCTCCCTGAAAATTGCTGAATTACTTTTGTTACGCGAACTAACGGGTGAAAGACCTATTTTACTTTTAGATGATGTTATGTCCGAATTGGACAGCAAGCGCAGAGAACGTTTGTTGGAAATTGTAAAAGGACATCAGGTTTTCATGACCGGAACAGATAAGGAACATATGTTTGAAAATGACTCGTGGAAATTGTCAAATAATGAACAGATGCAAGCTATTAATTTTTATTTTGTAGAGGCTGGGATAGTTAGTCCTGAATAAACTGAAATTACATAAATATCTGAAATAACGTTACAAATCAGAGATAGCTTAAAGCCGCATAAAATCTAGCTTTGTGGTATAATTGACCTGTAGTAAATTTTAAAAATCTTAAGTGCAGGAATAGGATAAAAACTAGAAAATATGTATGTTCATTTAGGAGCAGATGTTTCCATCCCTTTTCATTTAATTGTGGGAATATTCGATTTGGATTCAATCACTGAGTCGTCAGCGGACAGTCTTGCTTTTATGGCTCAGGCTGAGAAAGATGCAAAACTTGATTTGTTGATTCCTGATGTACCCCGCTCTCTTATTGTTACTTTAGATAGATCTTATTTGTCAGCAGTTTCGGCACAGACATTGCGAGCACGTTGTTCTGATTCCGGGCACTTAAATTATGAGGATATGAAATGAACGAAAAAACTAATAAAGATTATAGTGAAACAGAACCGAATGGTAAAAATTTTCAGGAATTTTTGCGCCGGGCTGAAGAAGATGGTGCAGATCAGTCAGATGACGGCTTAGTTAATCTGGCAGAAAACCCGCATGCTCTTGTTGAAGATTACGAAGAGTCAGTAGACGATTCAGTTCGTTTTACAGATTATGACACTTCTAACACTTCCAGCTATGAGGATGAGGACATTCAGGTTCTTGAAGGACTGGAAGCGGTTCGAAAAAGACCCAGTATGTATATAGGTGACACTACCATTCGCGGATTGCACCACCTGATTTATGAAATAGTTGCCAACTCAGTGGACGAAGCTCTGGCCGGTCGTTGTGATCAAATAACAATTACGGTTTTTCCGGATCAGTCGGTGCGTGTCGAAGACAATGGAGTCGGCATCCCGGTCGGTATTCATCCGCAGATGGGTATTCCTACCATTGAGGTTGTACACACACAGCTGCATGCCGGCGGAAAGTTTGGTGGCGGAGCATACAGCATTTCCGGTGGTCTTCACGGAGTCGGTGCATCTGTTGTCAACGCTTTGTCTGAGTGGATGGATGTAGTTGTCAATCGCGGTGGAAACTCTTATCAAATCCGTTTTGAACGCGGGGATACTGTGGCTCCTCTGAAAGTAGTTGGTCAAACGGCAAAAACGGGCACAGTCACAACCTTTAAACCGGATCCACAGATTTTCCCGGAACATGAAATCGACTTTAATCATTTGTTGACTCGCTATCGGGAAATGGCTTTTTTGAATAGTGAAGTCGCTATTACTTTAGTTGATAAAAGGGTAGAACCTCAGGAAGTAAAAAAGCTTCATTATGAAGGTGGCATTGTTTCTTTTGTTGAATATCTAAACCGCAACAAAAGTGTTTTGCACAAAACTCCTATCTATTTCTCCGGAGAGCAAGATGATGTCTTTGTAGAAGTGTCTATCCAATATAATGATACCTATGTAGAAAATGTGTATACGTACGCAAATAACATTGCTACGATAGAGGGCGGTACTCACCTGACCGGTTTTCGATCTGCAGTTACGAAAACAGTTAATGATTATGCCCGAAAATACAATTTCCTGAAAGAAAAAGATAAAAACCTTCAGGGTGAAGATATCCGCGAGGGAATGTGCGCAATTGTTAGCGTAAAAATGTCGGATCCACAATTTGAGGGTCAGACCAAAACTCGTTTGGGTAACTCAGAAGTTCGTACAGTGACGGAGTCTGTGGCCGGAGAAAAGTTTTCTGCTTTTCTGGAAGAAAACCCGGCAGTTGCTAAAACAATAATGGAAAAATGTATTTCTGCATCTCAGGCCCGAGAAGCGGCCCGCAGAGCCAGAGACATGACTCGACGCAAAAGTGCTTTGGAAACAAATGCGTTACCGGGTAAACTTTCGGACTGCCAGGAAAAAGATCCGACGCATTGTGAAATCTTTATTGTGGAGGGTGATTCAGCTGGTGGTACTGCTAAAGGCGGGCGCGAACGCAAATACCAGGCTATTTTACCGTTGTGGGGTAAAATGCTGAACGTAGAAAAAGCTCGCATAGATAGAGTGTTAGAAAACGAAAAGCTAATGCCGATAGTGTTGGCATTAGGAGCGGGAATAGCCAGCGAGATGGATTTATCCAAGTTACGTTATCATAAAATTATTATCATGGCAGACGCAGACGTAGATGGATCACACATTCGGACTCTACTTTTGACTTTCTTTTTCCGTTACATGCGACCATTGATTGAAAATGGCCATATTTATATAGCTTGTCCTCCCATATACCGTGTCTATCAGGGTGGAAAAGAATTTTACGCCTATGAAGAAAACGATGTTGAGAAAATCAAAGCGGAAAACGATTGGGAAAGCCCAAAAATTCAACGCTTTAAAGGACTGGGTGAAATGAATGCCGACCAGCTTTGGGACACAACCATGAATCCCGAAACACGCCTTTTAAAACGCGTGGATCTACACGATGCTTTGCAGGCTGACGAAACATTTACCTTGCTAATGGGCGATCGTGTCGAGCCAAGGCGTGATTTTATCCGCCAGAATGCCCGCCTGGCTTCTGTAAATAACTAATCAGGCAAATTTAATCTAAATACCGGCTACTTAACAGAAAGTTGAGTAGCCTTTTTTTTTCCAAAAAATGTTTCACGTGAAACATCGAGCTTTTTTTGTTTTAATGTTTCACGTGAAACATTAAATTTACCGCAGTATTATTTTCGGTCATCAAGTCTCTTGATCAAGCAAACTTTGTCTAATTTCAGGCTTTTTTGCAATCTAAAGGCATATAATATATAAAATATTGAATTTTGACGTGGTAGAATAAATAAGACCCGCTATTCGGTATGATCTGTTATGTAGGGAGAGGAATATTAATGAGCCTAGTTATTGCTGTAGCCAATCAAAAAGGA